>NZ_JBVKBC010000038.1:0-62432 GCF_055639095.1 Streptomyces sp. NPDC107550 | reverse complement strand
CAGGGGGGACCCTGTGGGAGAGTAGGACGCCGCCGAACTATTGTTGAGAGAAAGCCCTGGACGGGTTACCGTCCAGGGCTTTTTCGCGTTTACAGACCTCCCGTAGGGTCCTCGGCATGACGTACGAGATCAGGGCTGTGCGAGACGACGAATGGCGCGAGGTACGGGAGTTGCGGCTTGCCGCGCTGCGGGACGAGGCCGCGCCGATCGCCTTCCTGGAGACGTACGAGCAGGCGCTCGCGCGGCCTGACGACTTCTGGCGCGAGAGGGCCGCCGGCGCTTCGCATGGCACGAGAGCCCGTCAGTTCGTGGCGGTGCGGCCTGATGAGGGCTGGGACGGGACCGTCGTCGTGCTCGTCGAGGAGCCGGGGACGCGAGACTTCTTCGGGCGGGCCGTGGACGGGCGGCAGGCTCAGCTCGTCGGGGTGTACGTGCGGCCCGAGGCGCGGGGGAGCGGGGTGATCGAGGAGCTCTTCGCTGCGGCTGTCGCGTGGGGGTTCGCGCAGGACGGTGTGCGGCGGGTGCGGCTGCATGTTCATGAGGACAATGAGCGGGCCGCGCGGTTCTATCGCCGGTTCGGGTTTCGGCGCACGGGGGTCGAGGTGGCCAACGGGGCCGGTTCCAAAGTGGACCATGAGATGGAGCTGGCCGGCTTCGGAGGTGGGGCGTCCGCGGTGGGGTGGTGAGGTCAGGGGGTGGGGAGGTTGGTTTCGGGCCAGCGGGTGCGGGCCTGTTCGCGGGAGCGGAGCAGGGCCAGGGTCTCCAGGCCGAGGTCCGTGCCGGTCGTCAGCAGTTCGGGGAGCTGGGGGAGCGGGGCGACGGCCGCGACGTCGTCCAGGACGAGCGTCATTGGTGGGTCGAGCCGGCCGGCGGATGACCGTGCGGCCATGCGGCGGCCGTGCTCGACCACGCTTGCGGCGAGTGCCGTCAGCAGCGGCATCGCGCCCGGGTTCGCCTTGGGGTCCTCGATGGCTTCACCCACCACATAGAGCGTGCCCCCTTCATCGATGAAGGAATCCAGGGTGAGCGCGTCATTTCGGTTCGCGGTGCAGGCGTCTCGTACGTGGACCGTGAACAGGGAGGACAGTGTGCGGGCCGTCAACTCCTGGGCCATGTCACGGCGTTCGGTGTGCGAGGTGAGCGCCGCTTCGAGTTCGCCGGCCGCGCCGGGGGCCGCCTTCGGGTTCGTACGGAGGATGCGTACCGCCTCCTGGACCTGGGTGCCCTGGGCCCAGCGGTGGACGTGGCGGAACGGTTTGCCGTCCACGGCGGCGGCGTGCAGGTAGCTGCGGAGGAGCGTTTCCGCGGTGTCCGCCAGCTCGGAGTCCAGGCGGGCCGTGGGGCGGGTCGGGGCGAGGAGCGCTGCCGCGCGGGTTGCCGCCGTTTCCTTGTCGGCGCAGCCGGATGCGGGGTTCCAGTGCATGCGGGCCGGGGTGTCGCACAGGTGCGTGGGGTCGTAGAGGAGGACCGGGCCCAGTTTGGCCCGGGCGTCCTTTGTTTCCTCCCAGACCTTGGGGGAGGAGGTGAGGATGAGGGCGGGGCCCTCTGCGTCTTGAATGGCCTTTACTGCGTGGGCTTGGCGGGTTTGGGGTGGGCCCAGTAGGAGGGGGGTTGGTCTGGGGGCCGGGATTGCCAGTGCGGGGTCGCTGGGGTGGGCGTTGCGCAGTTCCCCGCGCCCCTTTAGGGAGTTCTCCGGGGCGGGGTTTTGTAGTGCTGGTTCGATTGGCTCTGGGGTGCGCGGTTCCTCGCGCCCCTGGAGGGAGTTGTCCGGCCCGGGGATTTCCCGTGCGGGCTCGTTTGCCGCTGGCGTGCGCGGTTCCTCGCGCCCCTTTGGGGGGTCGTTGTGGGACCTTGCGTGGGTGCGCCAGCGGGTTAGGGTGCCGGCGATGAAAATGGTGAGGACCACCAGGATCATCAGCTGGCCGATGAGCAGGCCCCAGAACAGGCCGTAGCCCGAGAGTTGGGCCGGCGGGGTCGAGGGCCAGGCGGCCGGGATGTCGTGCGGGCGCGCGATCAGGGACCGCATGGCCGGCGGCGTATGGCCGAGCGTCACGCCGTCCGGCCAGGCCCCCTTGGCGAAGAGGCCGGACAGGCCCGTCGACGTCCAGACCAGGGCCGCCATGCCCAGCAGGAACGCCAGGACGCCGATCAGCAGGGAGTCGGGGACGCCCCGGCCGCGGTGCTCCTGGGGGGCCCGGTACGCGCGTTCGTCCCGCATGTTCACGCCACCGTGGACTCGGAGTCGGTGAGCCGCTGTTCCACGAATGCCGCCGCCCGTTCCTCCGCCTCCAGCTCGGCCGCGTGCAGGGCGTCGTCGGCGAGCCGGTCGGCGGACGACTCGGTCATCGCGCGGTCGGTGAAGACCAGCGGGCGTTCCGTCTCGGTGACCAGGTGTTTGACCACTTGGACGTTGCCGTTGACGTCCCAGACCGCGATGCCGGGCGTGAGCGTGGGGATGATCTCGACCGCCCAGCGCGGCAGGCCGAGGACGCGGCCCGTGGCGCGGGCCTCGTCGGCTTTCTGCGCGTAGATCGTGCGGGTGGAGGCCATCTTGAGGATCGCCGCCGCCTCCTTCGCCGCCGCGCCGTCCACGACGTCCGAGAGGTGGTGGACCACCGCCACGAACGACAGGCCGAGCCGCCGGCCGAACTTCAGCAGGCGCTGGAACAGCTGCGCCACGAACGGGCTGTTGATGATGTGCCACGCCTCTTCGACGAGGAAGATGCGCTTCTTGCGGTCGGGGCGGATCCAGGTGTGTTCCAGCCACACGCCGACGATCGCCATGAGGATGGGCATGGCGATGGAGTTGCGGTCGATGTGGGACAGGTCGAAGACGATCAGGGGCGCGTCCAGGTCGATGCCGACCGTCGTCGGGCCGTCGAACATGCCGCGCAGGTCACCGTCGACCAGGCGGTCCAGTACGAGGGCGACGTCCAGGCCCCAGGCCCGTACGTCCTCTATGGCCACGTTCATCGCTTCCGCGGACTCCGGCTCGGGGTGGCGGAGCTGCTCCACGATGTCGGTCAGGACCGGCTGGCGCTCGACGATCGTCTCGTTCACATAGGCGTGCGCGACCTTCAGGGCGAAGCCTGAGCGCTCGTCCAGGCCGTGGCCCATGGCGACCTCGATGATCGTGCGGAGCAGCGCGAGCTGGCCCGTCGTCGTGATCGCCGGGTCGAGCGGGTTGAGCCGGATGCCCATGTCGAGGGCGGCCGTGGGATCGAGCCGGATCGGCGTTATCCCCAGCTCCTGCGCGATGAGGTTCCACTCGCCGACGCCGTCCTCCCCCTGCGCGTCGAGGACGACGACCTGGCGGTCCTTGAACCGCAGCTGTCGCATCACGTACGTCTTCTCCAGCGCCGACTTGCCGTTGCCGGACTCGCCGAGGACCAGCCAGTGCGGGGCGGGAAGCTGTTGCCCGTACAACTGGAACGGGTCGTAGATGTACCCCTTGCCGGAGTACACCTCGCGCCCGATGATCACGCCGGAGTCGCCGAGGCCGGGGGCGGCCGTCGGCAGGTAGACGGCCTGCGCCTGCCCGGTCGACGTACGGACCGGCAGCCGGGTCGTCTCCACCTTTCCGAAGAGGAAGGAGGTGAAGGCGTCCGTGAGGAGGGACAGGGGGTCACGCATGGGGAGCCTCCATGGGGGACGTGTGACCTACCTTCGGATGCCGGTGGCGAACGGCAGGGTGTTCACGAACGCCCGGTGGTGTTCGCGGTCGCACCACTCCAGCTTCAGATACGACTTGCCGGCCGAGGCCCGGATGGTCCGCTTGTCGCGGGCGAGCGCGTCAGGGTTGCGGGAGGAGACCGTGATGTAGCCGACGAGGTTCACGCCGGCCGCGCCGGACGCCAGGTCCTCGCCGCGCTGGTCGAGGCGGCCGTGCGCGGCGATGTCGCGCGGGTCGACCGTCCGGTTCATCTTGGCGGCGCGGGACGCCTCCGCCTCGTCGTTCGTCTTCTCCGTCAGCATCCGCTCGATGGCGACCTCCGTCGGTTCGAGGTCCATCGTGACGGCGACCGTGCGGATCACGTCCGGGGTGTGCACGAGGAGCGGCGCGAGGAAGTTGACCCCGACCGGGGTCATGGGCCACTCCTTCACCCAGGCCGTGGCGTGGCACCAGGGGGCGCGGGTGGAGGACTCGCGGGTCTTGGCCTGGAGGTAGGTGGGCTCGGTCGCGTCCAGCTCGGCGGGCCAGGCATTACGTTTCGTCATGGCCTGGATGTGGTCGATCGGGTGGTCCGGGTCGTACATCGAGTGGATCAGCGACGAGAGCCGGCTCTGGCCGAGCGGCTGGCGGACCCGGATGTCGGCTTCCTGGAGGCGCGAGCAGATGTCGGTCAGCTCGCGGGCCATGACGACGGCGAGTCCCGCGTCCCGGTCGATCTTGCGGCCGGACTTGGGGCGGCTCGCGCGGGCCATCGCGTTCGCCTCGGCGGCCAGCTCGCGGGTGAAGTGCATACAGGCGACGAGGTACGCGCGGTGCTGCTCGCTGCTGGTCGACACCATCGACTGCAGTTGGTCGTACGACTCCTGCAGCCAGCCCGGCGACCGCTCGTCGCCGCGTACGGCGACGTCCTTGGCGTGGGCGTCGGGGTCGGCGGGCAGGGTGCGGGCGAGCATCTGGAGGCGGGTGACGAAGCCGTCGCCGTTCGCCACGTGCTTGAGGAGGGTGCCGAACCGGTCGACGAGCGCCTCCTGGTCCTCGGAGTCGCGCAGGCCGACGCCGGGGCCCTCGATCTCGATGGCGGCGGTGACCGTGCGGCGGTCGGCGTGCAGGAGCACGGCGATCTCGTCGGGGCCGAAGGGGGCCGCCAGCCAGTTCAGCCGGCCGATGCCGGGGGGCGGGCCGATCTCGACCTCGCGCCCGTCGAGCCGGGTGCCGCTGTCCATGGCACGGGAGCGGTAGGCGGCGCCGCGCTTGAGCTGCCGCTTGTAGCTGCGGTTGATCTCGAACCACTTGTAGAACGTGCGGTGCTTGTACGGGACGTACACCGCGGCGAGCGCGAGCAGCGGGAAGCCCATGAGGAGGACGATCCGCAGGGACAGGACAGGGACGAGCAGGCCGCACATCATGCCGAGGAAGGCGCCGGCGATGATCAGGAACAGCTCGCCCGACTCGCGGTTCCTGCCGACGATCGCGTTCGGCCGGGCGCGGCCGATCAGATATGTGCGGCGGGGCGTGACCGGAGGGGACACGTGGGACTGGGTCGTCAACGCCCTGCACCTCCTTGCCGGTTGCCGTTGTTGCTGGTCTTACCGCCGGCGCGGTCGCCCGCGTGCGGCGTGTTCGTGGGGCTGGAACGGGGCGGGGGTGCGGCGGAGGGGACAGTTCCGCCGCCGCCCCCGGCCGTGGCCGGGCGCGTGCTGTGCGCGGCCACACCGCCGGACGCGGGGTTGGCGGGGCGGGCCTGGCCGGCGCCCCCGCCGGGGCCACCGCTGTCCGCGCGGGTGCTGTGGGTCTTGATGCCCTGGGAGACGAGGGCCGCGGGCGAGGAGATCACCGCGGCGGCCTTGCCTTCGGCGCCCTGCATCATGCGGTTCTTGCGTACGTTGGCCATCTCGTCGCCGAAGCCGGGGACGAAGCGGTAGATCATGCCGCTGGCGAAGATGGCGAGCAGCACGATGGCGAGGCCGGAGATGATCGCGGCGAGCGAGTCGGGGCCGTCGGAGCTGGTGGACAGGGCGCCCGCCAGACCCAGCACGATCACGATGACGGGCTTCACGAGGATGATGGCGACCATGATCCCGGCCCAGCGCCTGACGTGGCCCCACAGGTTCTTGTCGACGAGCCCCGAGTAGACGATGACGCCGAGCAGGGCGCCGACGTACAGCAGGACCGCGCGCAGATACAGCTCCAGGTAGAGCACGCCGGCGGCGATGACCGAGACCAGGGAGACGATGATCAGCATGATCGGGCCGCCGCCGATGTTGTCGCCCTGTTTCAGTGCGGCGGAGAACGTGCCGAAGAACGTGTCCGTCTGATTGCCCGTCGCTTTGGCGAGGACGTCGGTGACGGCGTCGGTCGCGGAGACGACGGTGTACAGGATCAGCGGGGTGAACGCGGAGGCCAGCACCGTCAGCCACAGGAAGCCGATGGCCTCCGACAGCGCGGTCGACAGCGGGACGCCGCGGACGGCGCGCTTGGCGACGGCGAGGAGCCACAGGAGCAGGGTCAGGACGGCGGAGGCCGCGAAGACGATCGCGTACTGCTGGAGGAACTTGCCGTTCGTGAAGTCGACGGTGGCGGTCTTCTGGACGGCCTCGCTCAGTTTGTCGACGGTCCAGGAGGCGGCGTCGGCGCAGCCCTTGGCGAGGCTGGAGAGGGGGTCCAGGGGGTTGGTGGTGCCGTCGGGGAGGGAGGGGCCGCCTCCGCTTCCGGCTCCGCCGCTTTTGTGGGTGTCGCTGCGTTCGCAGTATTTCTTGGCGGGGCCGGCGATGAGACTGCAGGGGTCGTCCTCCGGGGCGGCGACCGCGCGTCCGGCGTACAGGAACAGCGCCGCTTGCGCGGCGGCCAGCATGGACGTCACCTTGAGAGCGCGGCGTGGGCTACCGGGCATATGTGAACCCTCCGAAGTCCTTGACCGCGTTTCCGATCTCGTCGGAGCCGGAGACCCGGGCGTCGCCCGTGACAGGCGTTGGCCCCGTTTTCTGGCGAGTGTCCAGCACCTTCCAGCCGTCGCTGTTCCAGTTCAGCTTCATGGTGACGGTGAACCAGTTCGAGGTAACCGGGTTCCGGGAGGACTCGCCGGTCATGCCGAACAACCCGCTGCACCAGACCTCGACGGTGGCCTTGGTGGCGCTGTAACTCGTGACTTTGGTGCCCGCGGGGAGCGTCCGGTTCACGAACGTCGAGCCGGCAGGGGCTCGCCCTTCGGCGTCAAGACCGACGGACTTGAAGAACGATGCCGAGTAGTCCGCGTCGAAACCGGACTGCAGGCGGTTGAGGGAACTGGGATCGGCCAGTTCTGCCACGATCTCGTGGCGCCGGGCCGTGTTGAACATGCCGTCACCGCCCAGCCGCACCGCATAATTCGCCGCCGCCGACTGTGCCCCCTGGGTGTCGTGGGCGTAGTGGTCGGTGACCGGGCGGGTGCCGGTCGCCGCTGTGGGGGCCGCTTGGGGCTTGCCGCCCGAGGCGCCCCGGTCGTCGGAGCCGGAGTCGCCGCGGTTGGCGAAGGCGATGGCGGCGACGAGGAGGACGACGACGCCGACCACGGTCACCAGGGACCGGGACGAGGACCGTCCCGGTCTGCGCGTGCCGCCGTATCCGTCGGAGCCTGACCCCTCGGGCAGTCGCGTACGGGTCTGGCCCGTGCCGCCGTAGAGATCGTCGTCCTGCCGGCCGTCGGGACTCATCGCGGGCACGCCCCCTCCACCTCATGCTGAACCACCGCGTATGACGGTAGCCGTGCTGGTTCCCGCGCGGGCGCGGTGTGGTGACTCGACATCAGGGAGACGCAACCTCAGCCGGTGGGCACGACGGGACAAGGGGGACAGGGGCCTGGAAGGGGTGACCGGGTGGGACAGGCCCGAAACTGACGATGCGTGAGCCGGGCTACACGGCCATGCCGTACACGATGGTGAAGAGGGTGCCGAGGGAGCCGATGATGAAGACGCCGGTCAGACCCGCGATGATCAGGCCCTTGCCCTGCTCGGCGCTGAAGGTGTCGCGCAGGGCCGTCGCCCCGATCCGTTGTTTCGCGGCGCCCCAGATGGCGATGCCGAGGCAGAGGAGGATGGCCACGGCCATCACCACCTCGATCATCACGCGCGCCTCGTTGCCCAGGGTCCCGAACGGGCCCCAGTCCGGGGCGATCCCGCCGATGATGGTCGAGATGTCGCCCTTTTCCGCTGCCAGCAGCATGTGTAACTCACCGCCCCATGTGGGTAGTTCTGTCGCCCCCGCCGCAGCGCAGAGGTCAGGCTCATTCTTCCTCAGAACGGCGGCCGTGCCCGCACAGTTGGCGCCATTCCTTGGCCGAGTTCATTTGGTTACTCTGTGTATCACGGACAGTAACCGGGAGCAATGAGCCGCTCGACGGCTCTCGCGCGCCGTTCCGTCGTGTCTCGCGCGCCGTTCCGCCGTGGCGGTGTCGTCCGGCGTGCTCCCGCGCGGGCCCGCCCCGACCGTAAACTGCCCGGGGTTCTCCTCCGACGGGTGCGTGGCGAGAGGCGGTTGACGGTGCGTAAGGCGTGGATCGTCGCGGGTTCGGCCCTCGCGGGCGGCACCGGGTTCGTCATGCTGCTCGTGGTCGGTACGTACATGACGGCCGGGAGTATCGCGGGCGGCGTCGGCCAGGGCGCCGTAGGTCTGGCCAAGGGTGCGGTGCCCGCCGCCTACCAGCCGCTGGTCCAGAAGTGGGGCAACCTCTGCCCGGCGATCAACCCCGCGCTGCTCGCCGCCCAGCTCTACCAGGAGAGCGGCTTCAACCCGCGCGCGAAGTCCCCGGCCAAGGCGTACGGGATCGCGCAGTTCATCGCGGGCACCTGGGCGGCGAACGCGGTGGACGGCGACGGCGACGGCGACCGGGACATCTGGGACCCGAACGACGCGATCCCCTCGGCCGCCGCCTACGACTGCAAGCTCGCCTCGTACGTCAAGGACGTCCCCGGCGACGCCACGGCCAATATGCTGGCGTCGTACAACGCGGGCTCCTACGCCGTCATCAAGTACGGCGGCGTCCCCCCGTACCGCGAGACGCAGAACTACGTGAAGACCATCAAGACGCTCGCCAAGTCCTTCGCGCGGCCCGTAGGCCGGGTGCAGCCCTCGCAGCAGGCCGCCGCCGCGATCTACTACGCGCAGAAGAAGCTCGGCACCGAATATCTGTGGGGCGGGAACGGGACGGCGGAGCAGAACGGCCGGTTCGACTGTTCGGGGCTGACGAAGGCCGCGTACGAGACGGTCGGGGTGAAGCTGCCGCGTGTCGCCAACGACCAGTACAACGCGGGGCCGCACCCGAGGAGGGACGAGCTGCTCCCCGGTGACCTGGTGTTCTTCTCCGACGACCTGACCAACAGCCGGGCCATCCGGCACGTCGGCCTCTATGTCGGCGGCGGCTACATGATCGACGCGCCGCGCCCGGGCGCCGTGATCCGGTTCGACCCGATCGACACCCCGGACTACTTCGGGGCGACGCGGGTCACCGAAGATGGCGCGAAAGCGCTGCCGAGCACGTCGCCCGAGGTGTGATCTGGCTGGAACCCAGCGTGAGGCCCTGGCCCTGAGCTGCGGATTCGTGTCTCTCTTCGATAACGTCTGCGTGATCATTCGGTGGAGTACGGAACGGGGAGGGCGGCGCCGTGCGTTCCTCTTCTAGAACCGAATCACGTCCACGGGGGTGGCTGACGGCTGACGCGACGAAAGGGCCGCTGAACTATGGCTGGACTCCAGGCAGTCCAAGCGCTCGGGACTTCCGGGTCCAACCCCGACGTCACGCTGCTCTACGACATCAACGGGCTGTCGCAGGACGCCCCCGGCTGGTTCGACCGGACCATGGAGTTCGTCGGGGAGTACGGCATCCTCCTCGCGCTCGTGCTGCTGGTCCTGTGGGCGTGGTGGGGTGCGCGGCGCCGCGGCGCGCTCGATGACGCCGCCTCGTCCGTCGCCGCCGTCGTG
Organism: Streptomyces sp. NPDC107550; assembly: GCF_055639095.1. Lineage (NCBI taxonomy): Bacteria > Bacillati > Actinomycetota > Actinomycetes > Kitasatosporales > Streptomycetaceae > Streptomyces > Streptomyces sp. NPDC107550. The sequence goes on along the minus strand of NZ_JBVKBC010000038.1, from coordinate 52,807 downwards.
TGGGCGCCGCTCGCCGCGGGCATCGCCGTCCTGGTCAACGTGCCGATCCGCGGCTTCGTGGAGCGCCCGCGCCCCTTCCGCGACCACGACGGTCTTAACGTGCTGGTCGCCGGGAAGACCGACTTCTCGTTCGTCAGCGACCACGCCACGCTCGCCATGGCCATGGGCGTCGCCCTCTTCGTCGCGCACCGCAAGCTCGGGCTCGTCGGCATCGGCCTCGCCGTCCTCGAAGGGTTCTGCCGCGTCTTCATGGGCGTGCACTACCCGACGGACGTCATCGGCGGCTTCGCCCTCGGCACCGCCGTCGCGCTGCTCCTGTCGCCGCTCGCCTCCGCGCTGCTGACCCCGCTGGCCCGTGCCGTCGCCCGCTCCCGCGCCGCCCGGCTCGTGTGGGCGCCCCGCGCGCTCGCCCCCGCGACCGACGCCGTCGAGCTGCCCGGCGGGCGCGGTGCCGCCGAGGAGCGCGACCTGGCCGCGTAGGGCCGCGAGGGGCGTCGGCGGCGTCAGAGGGACTGCGGGAAGCTGAAGAAGCCGGTCGGGTCGTACTGGCGCTTCACCGCCGTCAGACGGCTCGCGGCCGGCCCGTAGTAGGCCCGCTTCCAGTCGGTCAGCGTCGGGTCAGTGTAATTCTGGTACGCCGCTCCCGACGCGTACGGGCCCATCGCGGTGTGCGCCCGCTTCAGCCACGCCCGCTCGGCCGTCCCCGAGGTGCCCGCCCGCCACGACACGAGGTACTGGGCGAGCATCCGCGAGCGGCGGTGCACGAACGCGGTCGCCGTCGGGTCCACCCGGTTGACCGCGCCGCCCAGGGCCGTCAGCGCCACCGAGCCCGCGCCCGCCGCGACCGTCTCCACCTGCCGCAGCAGCGCCCGCACGCCCGCGTCCGACAGATTCCGGTCGAAGAAGTCGGAGTGCGCGGCGTACGTCTCACGGTGCAGCGCGCCCGAGGGGGCCCGGCCCGGGGTGGTGCCCGGCAGATGACACTGGGCGTCCGTGGCGAACGACGAGCAGCCCGCGTACACCTCCATCGACTCCTCGTACGAGCGGCGCCGCAGCGACACCGACGAGGCCGGGCCCGGGCCGCCCGCCCCGTCGGCGAGCCGGTCGACCGCGTGCTGCAACTCGCCGTACGTGCCCAGCGAGAACACGGCGACGGAGACCGTGGGGCGGCCGCCCGGCACGTTCGCCAAGTGCAGCGAGGACCAGATCTCGTCGGGCTGCGCGGGCCCCCACTTCTGCCACGCCTTCAGCACCTTCGCCGCCTTCGCCCACGGCCACGTCATGTACGCGGACACCGCCTGCGGCGCCGGATGGGTACGGAACTGAAGCTCCGTCACCACCCCGAACTGGCCGTTGCCCGCGCCCCGCAGCGCCCAGAACAGGTCCGGGTGGGTGCGGGCGTCGGCGGTGAGCTGCTTGCCGTCGGCGGTGATCAGGGTGGCCCGGGTGAGGCTGTCGCAGGTCAGCCCGTACGCGCGGGAGACCACGCCGTGGCCGCCGCCCAGGGTGAGGCCCGATATGCCGACCGTGGGACAGGAGCCCGCCGGTATGGTCACGCCCCGGGCGGCGAGCGCGCGGTAGACGTCGATGAGTTTGGCGCCGCCGCCGATGACCGCCGTGCCCCCGGAGACGCGGACCGAGCGCAGCCGCGACACGTCGACGACGAGCCGCCCGTCACCGGAGGACCAGCCCGCGTACGAGTGGCCGCCGTTGCGTATCGCCACGGGGACGCGGCGGGCGCGGGCGTAGGCCAGGGTCGTGCGTATGTCGTCGGCGTGGGAGACGTACGCGACGGCCGAGGGACGCAGGCTGTCGTAGCGGGTGTTGTACAGCTGGCGGGCGCTCGCCCAGGCCGCCTGGCCGGGGCGGACCAGCGTGCCGTCGAGGTCGCGGGCGAGGCCGGCGAGGTCGGCGGCGGCGCGGGCCGTGCCGATCGGCACCGAGGCACCGGCGCGGGCCGAACGGACGGGGAACGAGGTGCGGGCGGTGCCCGAGGTGCCGCCGCCCGTCGAACAGGCGCTCGCGCCGAGTGCGGCGACCGAGGCCGCCATGAACGTACGCCGCTGCATGCCGTACCTCCCCTGTGCGCCGGACCGCCCGTCGCCTCCCGCTCAACGAGACGGGATGTACGGGGCCCGGGTTCCCGGGGCCGGGGATCGCCGGGGCGAGTGAGCGCGGGGGCACGGTATCGCCGGGGCGCGGGTCAGGGCGCCTCGCGGTGTTCGTCGGCGTCGGTGCGGGCCTTGCTGCGGGCGCGGCGGGCGGGCCCGCGCCAGCCGCAGGTGCAGCGGGCGAGGCAGAAGCGGCCCTGTTCCACGATCGACGTCGTGTGCGCGTGCTGTTCCTGTGCCACATGGTCACGGTAGCGGGCCCATGTAAACCCCCCGTTCGCGTGACGGGCGTCCCTACTCGTCGTTAACCGGACGACAAGGGGCCGCACACCCACGGACGGGCTTGGGGGTAGACAAGCGATGGTGGTGCAGCAGCACGGGCGCCCGGTGGCTTCGGCCGGGCAGGCGAGACGCGGGGCCGCCGCCGCGGGCGTCGTGGCCCTGCTCGCGCTCGTCAGCGGGTGCGGGGGCGGCGCCGAGGCCGGGGACCGGGGGCCCGATCCGGCCGTCGCGGTGCGTGGGGCGGCCGACCGGCTGATCCGCGAGGGCAGCTCCCAGGCCCGTACGTCCATGGAGATGGCGAGCGGCGGGACCCGCGTGACCATCCGCGGCACCGGTGTCTACGACTACCGGGCGGGGCTCGGCGAGCTGACGCTGCGGCTGCCGCGCGACCCGGCCGGCCAGGCGGAGCACCGGCCCATCACGGAACTGCTCGCGCCGGGCGCGCTGTTCATGAAGAACCGGGGCGCGGGCGTGCCCGCCGACAAGTGGGTGCGGGTGGACACGGCCGCGCTGCGCGACGGGAACCTGGTGACGGGCGGCGCCACCGACCCGCTCGCCGCCGCCGAACTGCTGCGCGGGGCGCGGGAAGTGACGTACGTCGGGGAGAGCGAGGTGGGCGGGGTGCGGACGCGGCACTACCGGGGCAGCCTCGACCTGGCCGCCGCGGCGCAGGCGGCGTCGGCGGCGAGCCGGGGGCCGCTGGGCGCGGCGGCGAAAGGGTTCGGCAGCCGGGCGGTGCCGTTCGACGCGTACCTCGACGAGGGCGGGCTGCTGCGTGAGGTACGTCACCGCTTCACCTACCGGGCCGGGCGCGAGGCGAAGCAGGTGGTCTCCGTCACGCGCTGGTACGGGTTCGGGCGGCGGGCCTCGGTGCGGCTGCCGGACAAGGGCGACATCTACGCCGGGAAGGTGGCCGGGAACTAGCGTGTCCTGACCCCCGGAAATGGTTCTTCCGTGCCATGTGCGCCCCCGTGTGCGCTCCCTACGCTGGAAGCCGCAGGCGGCTTCGAGGCGGAGGAAGGGGTGGAGGAACGTGGCTCCGGTGGGCACGGCGGTGCACGACCACGTCGCCCTCGCCGAGATCGAGCTGTGCGGTGAGCTGATCATCGCGGCGTCCGCCGTCTCGGGGGAGCGGCTGAGCGCCGACCGGATCGACGAGGTGCTGCGGGTCGCGGAGACGGCCCGCCCCGGCGACCGCGACGAGCGGCGCTGACCCGGGGCGGACGGCGCTGACCTGGGACTGACGGCGGGAGGGCGGGCCCGGGCCGGTCAGGTGCGGAGCATGCGGGCGATGGCCTTGGTGGCCTCCTCGACCTTCTCGTCGATCTCCGCGCCGCCCTTGAGGGCCGCGTCGGCGACGCAGTGCCGCAGGTGCTCCTCCAGGAGCTGGAGCGCGAAGGACTGGAGCGCCTTCGTGGAGGCGGACACCTGCGTGAGTATGTCGATGCAGTAGACGTCCTCGTCGACCATCCGCTGCAGGCCCCTGATCTGGCCCTCGATGCGGCGCAGACGCTTGAGGTGCTCGTCCTTCTGGTGGTGGTAGCCGTGGATGCCGCGGTCGTGGTCGGTCACGATCTCGGCCGTGGGCTCCGCCGGCGTGGCGTCCGTGGTCTCGGTGGTCATCGTGCCCGGCCTCCCGTTGTCATCTGTATACCCCCTGTGGGTATATGGTACCGGATTTCCCTCGGTAACAGGCGGTTCGCGGGACCCAGTGCTGATCACTGTGCCTGATGGGCGACACTGGGGGAACGCCGGTTAGCCGTGGCCGGATGATGCGCCTAGCATCAGCCTGACCGAATCCAAAGCACCCCGAGGACCCCACGTGCGCTTTCGTCTGACCCCCAGGGAGACGAGCTTCTACGACATGTTCGCCGCGTCCGCGGACAACATCGTCACGGGCTCGAAGCTCCTGATGGAACTGCTCGGGGCGGATTCCTCCGCCCGGGCCGAGATCGCGGAGCGGATGCGGGCAGCCGAACACGCCGGTGACGACGCCACCCACGCGATCTTCCACCAGCTCAACTCCTCGTTCATCACGCCCTTCGACCGCGAGGACATCTACAACCTCGCCTCGTCCCTCGACGACATCATGGACTTCATGGAGGAGGCCGTCGACCTCGTCGTCCTCTATCAGGTCGAGGAACTCCCCAAGGGCGTCGAGCAGCAGATCGAGGTCCTGGCCCGGGCGGCCGAGCTGACCGCCGAGGCCATGCCGAACCTGCGCACGATGGACAACCTCACCGAGTACTGGATCGAGGTCAACCGCCTGGAGAACCAGGCCGACCAGATCCACCGCAAGCTGCTCGCGACGCTCTTCAACGGCAAGTACGACGCCATCGAGGTGCTGAAGCTCAAGCAGATCGTCGATGTGCTGGAAGAGGCGGCCGACGCCTTCGAGCACGTGGCCAACACGGTGGAGACCATCGCCGTGAAGGAGTCCTGAGGCCGGCTCATGGACACCTTCACCCTGATCGTGACGATCGCCGTCGCGCTCGGATTCACGTACACGAACGGCTTCCACGACTCCGCGAACGCCATCGCCACCTCGGTCTCGACGCGGGCGCTGACCCCGCGGGCCGCGCTCGCCATGGCCGCCGTGATGAACCTCGCCGGTGCCTTCCTCGGCAGCGGCGTCGCCAAGACCGTCAGTGAGGGCATCATCGCGACGCCCGAGGGCGACAAGGGCATGGGCATCCTGTTCGCCGCCCTCGCAGGCGCGATCGTGTGGAACCTCATCACCTGGTATTTCGGGCTGCCCTCGTCGTCCTCGCACGCCTTGTTCGGCGGCATGGTCGGCGCGGCGCTCGCCGGTGGCACGACCGTGTACTGGTCCGGCGTCCTCGACAAGATCGTCATCCCGATGTTCACGTCGCCGGTGATCGGTCTCGTCGTCGGTTACCTCGTGATGACGCTCATCATGTGGCTGTTCCGGCGTTCCAACCCGCACAAGGCCAAGCGCGGTTTCCGTATCGCGCAGACCGTCTCGGCGGCCGGCATGGCGCTCGGCCACGGCCTCCAGGACGCGCAGAAGACGATGGGTATCGTCGTGATGGCGCTGGTCATCGGCGGTCACGAGACCTACAACGACCCGATCCCCGTCTGGGTCAAGATCGTGTGCGCGGTCATGCTCTCGCTCGGTACGTACGCGGGTGGCTGGCGGATCATGCGGACGCTCGGGCGCAAGATCATCGAGCTGGATCCGCCGCAGGGGTTCGCGGCGGAGACGACGGGGGCGTCGATCATGTTCGGGTCGGCGTTCCTGTTCCACGCGCCCATCTCCACGACGCATGTGATCACCTCGGCGATCATGGGTGTGGGGGCCACCAAGCGGGTGAACGCTGTCCGCTGGGGGGTCGCCAAGAACATCATCCTCGGGTGGTTCATCACGATGCCTGCGGCTGCGGTGGTCGCTGCGGCGTCCTACGGGGTTGTGTGGCTGGCGTTCGGGTGAGCGGCCTTTCCTTGACCTGAGGGTCGTCCTTGTCGCGGTCGCGTCTGCGGGGTTCCGCGTGGCGCGGCCGCGGCTTTTGTTGTGGCTGGTCGCGCAGTTCCCCGCGCCCCTTCGGGCGCTCAGTTAGCCGGGGCTGGGGGTGTGGAAAGGCCCGCCCCTTTTGGGGGCGGGCCTTTTGCCTCGTGGTGGCACCGCCATGCAGCACCACGAGGGGTCGGGGTCAGCCGAAGCGGCCGGAGATGTAGTCCTCCGTGGCCTGGACCGACGGGTTGGAGAAGATGCGTTCCGTCTCGTCGATCTCCACGAGCTTGCCGGGCTGGCCGACCGCCGCGAGGTTGAAGAACGCGGTGCGGTCGGAGACGCGGGCCGCCTGCTGCATGTTGTGCGTCACGATGACGATCGTGAAGCGTTCCTTCAGCTCGCCGATCAGGTCCTCGATGGCGAGGGTCGAGATCGGGTCGAGCGCGGAGCAGGGCTCGTCCATGAGCAGGACGTCCGGCTCGACCGCGATGGCGCGGGCGATGCACAGGCGCTGCTGCTGGCCGCCGGAGAGGCCCGAGCCGGGCTTGTTCAGGCGGTCCTTGACCTCGTTCCAGAGGTTGGCGCCCTTGAGGGACTTCTCGACGACGTCGTTCAGTTCGGACTTCTTGTACTTGCCGTTGAGCCGCAGGCCCGCCGCCACGTTGTCGAAGATCGACATGGTGGGGAAGGGGTTCGGGCGCTGGAAGACCATGCCGACCGTGCGGCGCACCGCGACGGGGTCGACGTGGGAGCCGTACAGGTCCTCGTCGTCGAGCAGGACCTTGCCCTCGACGCGGCCGCCGGGGGTGACCTCGTGCATGCGGTTGAGGGTGCGCAGGAACGTCGACTTGCCGCAGCCCGAGGGGCCGATGAAGGCCGTCACCGAGCGGGGCTCGACGGTCATGGAGATGTCGTCGATCGCCTTGTGGGACCCGTAGTAGGCGGTGAGTCCGCTTACGTCGATTCGCTTGGCCATAACTAGTTCACTACTTCCGGGGTCGAGTCGCTGATGCTTCTGGTTTGCCGCGTCAGCGGCTCGTCTTCGGAGCCTTCCAGCGGGCTATGCCGCGGGCCACGAGGTTGAGGATCATGATGAAGGCGATGAGGACCAGGGCCGCGGCCCAGGCGCGGTCGTACGCCGCCTGGCTGCCGCCGCTTCCCGCGTACTGCTGGTAGATGTACAGCGGCAGCGACGCCTGCGGGTCCTGGAACGGGTTGCCGTTGATCAGCGGGTTGCCGAAGACCAGCAGCAGCACCGGGGCGGTCTCGCCGGCGATGCGGGCGACGGCGAGCATGACGCCGGTCGTGATGCCGCCGATCGAGGTCGGCAGGACCACCTTGAGGATCGTGCGCCACTTCGGGACGCCGAGGGCGAGGGAGGCCTCGCGCAGCTCGTTCGGGACGAGCTTGAGCATCTCCTCGGTGGAGCGGACCACGACCGGGATCATCAGGATGGACAGCGCCATCGCGCCGGCGAAGCCGGAGTAGCCGAAGCCGAGGATGAGGATCCAGAAGGACAGGACGAACAGGCCCGCGACGATGGACGGGATGCCCGTCATGACGTCGACGAAGAAGGTGACGGCCTTGGCGAGCCGGCCCCGGCCGTACTCCACGAGGTAGATCGCGGTGAGCAGGCCGATCGGGACCGAGATCAGCGTGGCGAGGCCGACCTGCTCCAGCGTGCCGAGGATGGCGTGGTAGATGCCGCCGCCGGGCTCGTAACTGGTGACGAAGCCCATCGAGTGCGTCAGGAAGTACGGGTCGAGGACCTTGATGCCGCGCTGGACGGTCTCGTACACGAGGGACGCGAGCGGGACCACGGCGAGGATGAACGCGACCCAGACGACGCTGGTCGCCACGCGGTCCTTGGCCTGGCGTGTGCCCTCGACCTTCGCGGCGAGCGCGAAGGTGCCGGCGACGAACAGGAGCGCGGCCAGCAGGCCCCACTGGATCTTGCTGTGCAGGCCGGCGCCGAGGCCGATCGCGCAGCCGGCGGCGACCGAGCCGAGGGCGATGGCCCACGGGGACCAGCGCGGCAGGCGGGCGGCGCTCAGCGAGGAGGGGCGCTTGACGGGGGAGGCGTTCACGGCGTGGCTCATGCGTTGGCCCCCGAGTACTCCTTGCGGCGGGCGATGATCAGCCGGGCGGCGCCGTTGACCAGCAGGGTGATGACGAAGAGGACCAGACCCGAGGCGATCAGGGCGTCCCGGCCCTGGTCGTTGGCCTCGGAGAACTTCGCGGCGATGTTCTGCGCGAACGTGCCGCCGCCCGGGTCGAGCAGGCTCGTGTGGATCAGGAAGTCGGGGGAGAGGACCGTGGCGACGGCCATCGTCTCGCCGAGGGCGCGGCCGAGGCCGAGCATCGACGCGGAGATCACGCCCGAGCGGCCGAAGGGGATCACCGACATGCGGATGACCTCCCAGCGGGTGGCTCCGAGGGCGAGGGCCGCCTCCTGGTGCATCAGGGGGGCCTGCTTGAAGACCTCGCGGGAGACGTTCGTGATGATCGGCAGGATCATGATGGCCAGCAGCACGCCGACCGTGAGCAGGGTGCGCGGGGCGCCGCCCTGGTAGGAGAAGATCCCGGTCCAGCCGAAGTAGTCGTCGAGCCAGCTGAACAGGCCCTCCATGTGCGGCACCAGGAAGAGGGCGCCCCACAGGCCGTACACGATGGACGGTACGGCGGCCAGCAGGTCGATGACGTACGCGATGAGGCCGCCGAGCTTCTTCGGCGCGTAGTGCGTGAGGAACAGGGCGATGCCGACGGCGACCGGGACCGCGATGGCCATGGCGATGACCGAGGTGACGACCGTGCCGAAGGCGAGGACGGCGATGCCGAAGACGGGCGGGGTCGCGGTCGCGTTCCACTCGAAGGTGGTGAGGAAGTCGCCCTGGTTCTTGGAGAGGACCAGCGAGGCGCGGTAGGTGAGGAAGACCGCGATGGCGGCCATGATCACCAGGAGCAGGATGCCGGAGCCGCGCGACAGACCGAGGAAGATCCGGTCGCCGGGGCGGGTGGCGCCGCGCGCGGCGCGCTTGCTCTGAGCGGGCGTCGGGCGGTCCGTGGGCGCCGGTGGCGCGGGTGATTGCGTGGTTATGTCCATGAGGTTCTCCGGTCTGCGAAGCCCCCTGCCGGTCGGGCGTACGGGCTTCTGGCGGCGGTGCACCGGACGGTGCGGGCCACCCCGGCTCGGGGTGGCCCGCACACTGGGCTAGCTGATGCTGGCGACGGTCTCGCGGACCTTGCTGTTGATCTCGGTGGGGATCGGGGCGTAGCCGAGCTCGGCGAGCGCGGCCTGGCCCTCCTGCGAGGCGGTGTACGTCAGGAAGGACTTGGTGGCGGCCAGGGTGTCGGCCTTGTTGCCCTTGTCGCAGACGATCTCGTACGTGACGAGGGTGATCGGGTAGGCGCCGTCGGCCTTGGTGGCGTAGTTCAGCTCGAGGGCGAGGTCCTTGCCCGAGCCGACGATCTTGGCGTCGGCGATGGCCTTGGACGCGTTGTCCGTGGTGGCCTTGACCGGGGCGGAGGCGCCGGTGTCGATGTCGACCGTCTTCAGGCCGTCCTTGGCGTAGGACAGCTCGACGTACGTGATCGAGCCGGAGGTCTGCTTGACCTGCTGGGCGAGGCCGGAGGAGCCCTGCGCGGACTGGCCGCCCTTGGCCTGCCACGCCTTACCGCCCTCGTACTTCCAGTCCGCCGGGGCGGTGGCCTTGAGGTACTTGGTGAAGTTGTCGGTGGTGCCCGACTCGTCCGAGCGGTGGAACGCCTGGATCTTCGTGGACGGCAGCTTCGCGTCCGGGTTCAGCTTCTTGATCGCCGGGTCGTTCCACTTGGTGATCTTCGAGTCGAAGATCTGGGCCAGCGTCTTGCCGTCCAGGACGAGGTTGTCGACGCCCTCGACGTTGTACGCGACGGCGATCGGGCCGCCGACCATCGGCAGGTCGATGCCCTGGCCGCCCTTGCAGACCTTCTTGGAGGCGGTGACCTCTTCGGGCTTGAGCGCCGAGTCGGAGCCGGCGAAGGCGACCTGGCCCTGGTTGAACGCGGTGACACCGGCGCCGGAACCGTCGGGCTTGTAGTTGATCTGGACGCCCGAGCAGGCCTGCGAGTACGCCTTGCGCCAGGCCTCGATGGCGTTGGCCTGGGCGGAGGAACCGATGCCGAGGAGCTGGCCCTTGGCGTCGTCGCACTTGATGTTCTTGGCGTTCGCCGAGGCGGAGGCGTTGTTGCCGCTGCCGTTGTCGCCCGTGTTGTCGGAGCCGCACGCCGTGAGGGCCAGGGCGCCGGAGACGGCGAGAGCGCCGAGGGAGAGGGCGCGGAGCCGGTTCTTGCGCTGAAGCTTCACCTTCGGATGTTCCTTCCAGGAGCCGCCGGCCTCTTCGTCTTCTGTGGCGGCGTGCGAAGTCTGCGGATGTATCGGGTGAACGGAGAGGCTCGTCGCCGGGGGGTTTCCCGGGGCCGGGGCTCACCGCGTAAGGCCGAAATTAGGCAGATCAGGTGAAGCGGCCGATGGGCATGAGTGAACGGAGGGTGAACCTCAGCGGGCGGTGCGGTGAGGTCACGGAGCGGTCACGTGACGTCGCGTTCGGGAGGCGCCCGCGGGGGCTTCGGCAGGGGCTTGGCAGAGGCTTCGGCAGGGGCGTGATCAGGCCGGGCGCAGGGCGTCGAGCAGCGCGTCGACGAGCTCCCGGTCGCGGGGCCGGGTCAGGCGGGCGCGGGCCCGGTCGGGCGACAGCCACAGCAGGCGGTCCACCTCGTGGTTCGGGGTGAAGGCGCCCGCGCCGGCCTGGGCGGCCCAGTACTCCACCTGCTTGAGCCGCCCGCCGGTGACATAGCGGACGGTCGGCAGGGCCGTGCCGGGCAGGCAGGTGTGGCCGGTCTCCTCGCGGACCTCGCGCAGCGCGCCGGACAGCGCGTCCTCGCCGCGCTTCAGCTTGCCCTTGGGGTGCGACCAGTCGTCGTACTTGGGCCTGTGCACGAGGCAGACCTCGATGCCGCCGCCGGCCGCGCGGCGCCACAGCACGCAGCCCGCCGCGCGGACGAGGTGGTCGTCGGCCCGCTCGTCGGCCCGGTGGCCGGCCTGGTCGTCGGCCCGGCTCATGGCGCGGGCACCGCCTCCCGCTGCCAGGCCGCCGTGAACGCCTCGCGGGCCGCCTGCACCTGGTGGCGCTGGTCGGCGTGGAGGACGCCGAGCGCGTACGCCGTGGCGGGCGCGATGCGCGGGGTGCGGGCCGCGTGGGCGGCGGCGGAGGCGGCCTCGGCGGCGTCCCGGTGCGCGTTCAGGGCGTGCGCGGCCTCCGTCAGGCGCAGGCCGTCGGCGGGCGGGCCGTCGGCGGCGACCTCCTGCGCGTACCGGTGCAGCCGCAGCAGCAGCCGTACGTGGTGCCAGGGCGTGTCCGCGTCCGCGTTGTACGGGTGGCCGGGGGTGTGGCGCAGGGCGGCCACCGCCTCGTCCAGCCGCGCCGCGGCGGCCGCGGCGAGCTTGGCCGGAGCCACGTCCGCGGGCGCCAGCGGGACCTCGCTGGCCAGCACGGCGACCTGGTCGGCGACCGCGTGGAACCGGCCGCTGCCCAGCGCCTGGAGCGCCGTGCTGTGCGCCCGCGTCTTGGCGAGCGTGAGCTGCCGCTCCAGCAGGGCCGCGGCCTTGGCGGCGCCGAGCGCGAGGCCCGCCGCGCCGGGCGCCTGCTGCGGCAGCCGGCCCGTGCCGCGCCCGGCGGGGGCGGCCGTCAGCCGCTGGAGCGCGTCCGCGAGCCGCTCCAGCCGGTCCCCGTACGCGTGTTCCTGCGCGAGCGTGCCGGACAGCCAGGCCAGCTCGGGGCGGAGCGCGTCCGACCACTCCGCGTCCAGCAGCGGGCGGAACGTGTGCAGGGTGCCGCTGATGCGGCGGCTGGCCCGGCGCAGGGCGCGGGCCGCCGCCGCGGTCTCGGCGACGTCGGTGCCGGCGCCGCTCTCGCGGTGCCGGCGCAGCGAGCGCAGGAAGTCGGTCGCCTGGGCCCGCAGATAGGACCCGAGCACGTCGTGCCGCTCGGCGGTGGTCTCAAGGTGTCGCTGTGCCACGCCGGCGCCTCCGGGCGTCAATGAGCATCTCCTGAACGTTGCGCAGGGGGCGCCCGTCCGCGTCCGCGGCGTGCCGGGTCCAGTTGCCGTCCGGGCCCAGGTGCCAGGACGAGGTGGAGTCGGACATCCCCGTTTCGAGCAGCCGGTTCAGGGCCGCCCGGTGGGCCGGGTCCTCGACGCGGACCAGGGCCTCGATCCGGCGGTCGAGGTTGCGGTGCATCATGTCGGCGCTGCCGATCCACACCTCCGGCTCGCCGCCGTTGCCGAAGGCGAAGACCCGGGAGTGTTCGAGGAAGCGGCCGAGGACCGAACGGACCCGGATGTTCTCCGACAGGCCCGTGACGCCCGGCCGTACGGCGCAGATCCCGCGCACCCACACATCCACCGGCACGCCCGCCCGCGACGCCCGGTACAGGGCGTCGATGACGGCCTCGTCGACCATCGAGTTCACCTTGATACGGACGTAGGCGGGGCGGCCCGCGCGGTGGTGCTGGACCTCCTTCTCGATCCGCGTCACGAGGCCCGTACGCAGGGACTTCGGCGCGACGAGGAGGCGGCGGTAGGTCTCGCGGCGGCTGTACCCCGACAGCCGGTTGAACAGGTCGGACAGGTCGGCGCCGACCTCCTGGTTCGCGGTCAGCAGGCCGAGGTCCTCGTACAGCCGGGCCGTCTTCGGGTGGTAGTTGCCGGTGCCGACGTGGCTGTAGCGGACCAGGGCGTCGCCCTCCTGGCGCACCACCAGCGACAGCTTGCAGTGCGTCTTCAGGCCGACCAGGCCGTACACGACGTGGCAGCCGGCCTCCTCCAGCTTGCGGGCCCACTTGATGTTGGCCTGCTCGTCGAAGCGGGCCTTGATCTCGACGAGGACCAGGACCTGCTTGCCGGCCTCCGCCGCCTCTATCAGCGCGTCCACGATCGGGGAGTCGCCCGAGGTGCGGTACAGCGTCTGCTTGATCGCCAGGACGTCCGGGTCCTGCGCCGCCTGCTCCAGGAACGCCTGGACGGACGTGGAGAACGAGTCGTACGGGTGGTGCAGCAGCACGTCGTGATTGCGCAGCGCGGCGAAGATGTCGGGCGCCGACGCGGACTCCACCTCGGCGAGGTCGCGGTGGGTGCCCGCCACGAACTTGGGGTACTTCAGCTCCGGCCGGTCGAGACCCGCTATGGCGAACAGGCCGGTCAGGTCCAGCGGGCCGGGCAGCGGATAGACCTCCGCCTCGCTGACCTTCAGCTCCCGTACGAGAAGGCTGAGGACCTCCGAGTCGATGGTCTCCTCGACCTCCAGGCGCACCGGCGGGCCGAAGCGGCGCCGCATCAGCTCCTTCTCCAGCGCCTTCAGGAGGTTCTCCGCGTCGTCCTCCTCTACCTCCAGGTCCTCGTTGCGCGTGACGCGGAACATGTGGTGTTCCTCGATCGTCATGCCCGGGAACAGCTCGCCCAGGTGCCGGGGCGCGGAGATCACGTCCTCGATCGGCACATAGCGCTGCGGGGACGCCTCCAGGAAGCGGGAGAGCAGTGGCGGGACCTTCACCCGGGCGAAGTGGCGGTGGCCGCTGACCGGGTTGCTGACGACGACCGCGAGGTTCAGGGACAGGCCCGAGATGTACGGGAAGGGGTGCGCGGGGTCGACGGCCAGCGGGGTCAGCACCGGGAAGATCTGCTGCATGAACAGCGTGTACAGCCGGGCCTGCTCCTTGTCGGTCAGCTCGTTCCAGCGCACGACGTGGATGCCCTCGTCGGCGAGTCCGGGGGCGACCTCGTCCTGGTAGCAGGCGGCGTGCCGGGCCATCAGCTCGCGCGAGCGGTTCCAGATCAGCTCCAGGACCTCGCGGGGCTGGAGGCCTGAGGCCGAACGGGTGGCGACGCCGGTGGCGATGCGGCGCTTGAGGCCGGCGACGCGGACCATGAAGAACTCGTCCAGGTTCGACGCGAAGATCGCCAGGAAGTTCGCGCGCTCCAGGAGCGGGGTGTCCGGGTCCTCGGCCAGCTCCAGGACCCGCTCGTTGAACGCCAGCCAGCTTCGCTCGCGGTCCAGGAAGCGGCCCTGCGGCAGCTCCGCGCCGTCCTCGAGCGGGTCGTAGCCGTCCTCGTAGTCGTCCGGGTCGGCGTCGATGTCCGCGACGATGCCGCCGAGCTTGCTGCCGAAGTCCGCGGGGGCCACCGGGTGCGGGCGGTGCGCCGTGAGCGAGCCGACGGAGGGCTGCGGCGCGGGGTTGTCCTGGGCCGGCTTGTCCTGGGCGGGCCTGTCCTGGGCCGGCTTGCCCTGAGTCGGCTTGTCCGGGGTGGTGGCGGGGGTGGCCTGCGTGGGCTCGGCGGCGGCTGCGGCTGCGTTCGGCTGGCTCATGACCCCATTGTTCCGTGAGGGGGCGGGGCGGGGCGCGCCGACGCGGGCCGCGGCCGCTGCCGCTCGGGGCTGGGGGTCGGGCGCGGGGGGGTGCATTCCGTGAGGGTGGCAAGGTCGTCTGAATCCGTGGTTACGGGTACATGACGTGCCGGTGGCCTCCGGCTTGGGGCGGGATTTTTGGTTCCGGGGTTGGTCGGGGCCCCTGGGGGCGGGTTCTTCGTCTGACGGTCGCGTCGTGGCTGGTCGCGCAGTTCCTCGCGCCCCTGGGGGGTTCTCCGGGTGAGGTCCGCTGACCTGAACGTTGCGCAGTTCCCCGCGCCCCTGGGGAGTTTTCCGGGTGAGGTCCGCTGGCCTGGACGTTGCGCAGTTCCCCGCGCCCCTGAGGAGCGGGGCTGCGCCCCAGCTCCCCAGGGGAGGAGGTGGCGACGCAGTCGCCCCTCCAGGGGCGCGGGGAACTGCGCGACCAGCCCCCACCGGCCGGTGGATGGTCGACTGCCTAGGGGCGCGGGGAACTGCGCGAGACGCCCCACCGGGCCGCAGGTGGTCGACTGCCCAGGGGCGCGGGGAACTGCGTGATCGGGGCGTCTCGTGGTCAGCGGGCGGCTTTGCGGCCCAGGACGCGGAACGCCAGGAGCGTGATGGCGCCCGTCACTCCGAGGAGGAGCGCCGTTTCGGCCAGTTGGAGGGGCCAGAAGTGGGAGAGGGGGTGGTACTCGCGGTAGTAGCCCGTGATGTTGTCCTCGGTGAGGCAGGCTCGGTCCCCGGCACAGATCGGGTCCGAGACATGCGCACCGGAGCCGGTCACCGCCCCCTCGTCGAGGAGCGCGCCGGTGAAGCCGGGATAGCCCTCCTTGAGGCTGCCGAGGACGGTCTTCGTGGGCCACAGGCGCAGGTGGACGGCGTCGATGAACCCCGTGAGGACGACCATCGCGCCGAGCGAGACACCCGCGCTCGCCAGCGGACGGCGCACGAGGAACGCCGTGAGCGTGCCCACCGCGAGCCCGAGCAGCGGCAGCGCGATCAGCACCGGGCCGAGCCGGTCGAAGGTGCCGGAGCCGAGGAACCACTGGTTGACGGGGAGCTGCGGGGTCCGCGCGGCGACGGCCCGGCGCAGCAGGAGCAGCACGGCCGTACCGGCGGTGAGCGCGAGCGCGGGCAGGGCCAGCTTGGTGGCGAGCCAGCGCGCGGGGGAGACGGACTGGGTCCAGGCGAGATGCGCGGTGCCGCGATCGAGTTCGCCGCCGATGAGCGTGCCGGCGGCGAACACCGCGACGGCGGCCGGCAGCAGCGCCAGGAAGGTGTCGGCGCTCATCAGCACGTAGTGGTACGTGCCCGCGCCCGGGCCGTCCGCCGTGCAGGAGTTGACGACCCCGGGCACGCAGTGGCCGGTGATGTGCAGGGCGGAGGCGCCCGGCCCCCAGGCCCACAGGAGCACGCCCGAGACGAGGACCACGTACGCGGTCCACAGCCACAGGGCGCCCCGGTGCAGACGCAGGACCGAGCGGGTCAGGCCCGCCGTGGGGGAAAGGGTGAGCGTGGCCATGGTTCAGGCTCCCTTGACGGGCTGGTGACGGCGGATCACCAGGTACGCGGCGACGACGGCGAGCGCGGTGAGGCCGAGCAGGACGCCGGTCTCGGTGAGCTGGCGGGGCCAGAAGTCGGGGGAGGGCAGGTAGTGCCGGTCGAAGCCGGTGATGTCGTGCCGGTCGAGGCAGCGCCGGGTCAGGCACTCCGGGTCGGTGATCTCGGCGCCGGTGGAGGTGACGGCCTTGCTGTGCACCGGGAGTTCGGGCTGCTGGTACAGGCCCTGGAACGGCCAGGAGTTGGCGCGGAAGAGGCCGATGAGGGCCTGGACGCCCCCGGCGAGGACGACGGCGGGCAGCGTGCGCCGGATCAGGAGCGCGGCGAGGACGCCGAAGGCGAGCCCGAACAGGGCGTCGGCCACGGTCGCCGGGCCGATGGAGAAGACGAAGTCGCGCGGTCCGATGCCGGCCACGAGGAGATGGCCGCGGGCGTGGAACACCGCCCAGTACAGGGTGACGACGAGGGCCGAGCCGACGGCGACGCACAGCGCGGGCAGCGCCAGCTTGGCGGTGAGCCAGCGGGTCGGCGTCACCGACTGCGTCCAGGCCAGCTTGACCGTGCCCAGTTCGAACTCACGGGAGATCAGCGGCCCGGCGGCGAACACGGCGACGGCGACGGCGATGATCCGGGTCAGCGTCAGCGGCTCGTAGAAGAGGGTGTCGAAGGAGCTGCCGACGAACGGCAGGAACGCGGCGGCGCCCCGGTAGGCGTCGTCGTGGGCGCCGTAGTAGCCGAAGGAGGCGAACGCGGCGCGGGCCGACGAGGAGCCGGGGCCCCACAGCCACAGCAGCAGGCCCGCGCTGAGCGCCACGTACGCCACCCAGATCCACAGGGCGGTGCGGTGCAGGCGCAGGACGGTCCACACGAGGCCGTCGGCGCCGGGCAGGGTGCGGCGCACCGGGGTCGTCGCGGGGGTCTTGTCGAGGGTCGGGGCGCTCACGCGGTCACCGCCGTCCGGTCGGCGCGGACGGCCGTGCTCGGGGTGAGCAGGGCGGGCGCGTCGGGGGAGCGCAGATGGGCCAGGAGCAGTTCCTCCAGGGAGGGTTCCTGGACCTGCCAGCCCTCGCCGACCGGCCCGTCGCGGCGGATCAGGGCGGTGACCCCGCGGCCGGAGGCGCGGGACTCGACGACGGTGTGCCCGGCGAGGTCGCCGCGCCCGGTGACGAGGCTGTGCGCGCCGATCAGGTCGTCGATGCCGCCGCCGAGGCGGATGCGGCCGTCGCCGAGGAGCAGCAGGTGGTCGCAGGCGTCGGCCAGCTCGGCGACGATGTGCGAGGACATCAGGACGGTCGTGCCGTGCTCGGCGGCGTCGGCCATCAGGGTGCCCATCAGCTCGTGCCGGGCGAGCGGGTCGAGGTCGGCCATCGGCTCGTCCAGGAGCATCAGCTCGGGCCGCTTGCCGAGGGCGAGGGCGAGCGCGACGCGGGTGCGCTGCCCGCCGGAGAGCGCCCGGACGCGGGTCTTCGGGTCGAGGGAGCCCTGCTCCACGATGCCCGCCGCGTACGCCGCGTCCCAGCGGCCGGGGTTCAGCTCGGCGCCCATGCGCAGGGTGTCCGCGATGGTCAACTGCGGGTACAGCGGCTTGTCCTGGGAGAGGTAGGACACCTTGGCGCGGTGGACGCCGGGGGCGGCGCCGAGCACCTCGACGCGGCCGGTGCCGGGCCGCAGCAGGCCCGCCGCGATCGACAGCAGCGTCGACTTGCCGGCGCCGTTGGGCCCGACGAGCGCGCTGATCCGGCCCGCGGGCAGCCGGAAGGAGCAGCCGTCGAGGGCCGCCGTGCCGTGCCGTCCGTAGCGCTTGCCGAGGCCGGTCGCCTCGATGGCCGTGCTCATGCGTTCCCCTTGGTGGTGGTGCTGTAGTGGGCTTCCAGGGCGCCCGCGAACAGGGCGGCGACGTCCTCGCGGTCGAGGCCGGCCTCCCGCGCGCGGCGCGCCCAGTCGTCCAGTTCGATGCTCAGTGGCGAGCCGGCGGCGGCGGAGCCGAGCGTCTTGCGCACGAAGGTGCCAAGCCCCCGGCGGGCCTCGACGAGCCCGGAGCGCTCCAGCTCGCGGTACGCCTTGAGCACCGTGTTCGGGTTGATGGCGGTGGCCTCGACGACCTCGCGGGCCGTCGGCAGCTTGTCGCCGGGCTCCAGCAGACCCAGGCGCAGGGCCTGCTCGGTCTGGTGGACGATCTGGACGTAGGTGGCGACGCCGCTGTGGCGGTCGATACGGAACTCGATCACCGGCTCATGCTCGGCCACAGGCTCACCCCCCTTTCACTAATCAAGTAGTGAAAGGGTGATGCAAGAGAGGGGGTCACGTCAAGCGACGCGACCCCCTCCTGGAGAAAACGCAGGTCAGACCGGGTGCGGTCAGGACTCCGTGCGGTACATCAGGTCCGTCTCGTACGTGGTGAAACCCATCCGCTCGTACACGCTGACCGCCGCCTTGTTGTCGGCGTCCACGTAGAGCATCGCCGTCGGCAGGCCGGCCGCCGCCAGATGGCGCAGGCCCGTCGCCGTGAGCGCCTTGCCGAGCCCGCCGCCCTGCCGGCCCGGGGCGACACCGACCACGTACACCTCGCCGATCCGCTCCTGCGCGTGCACCTTCGTCCAGTGGAAGCCGACCAGCTCCTCGCCCCGGAACGCGAGGAAGAAGCCCGCCGGGTCGAACCACGGCTCCGCCCTGCGGTCGTCCAGGTCGCGCTGGGTCAGCGCGCCCTGCTCGGGGTGGTGCGCGAACGCCGCCGCGTTGACCGCGAGCCACGCCGCGTCGTCCTGCCCCGGCACGAACGTCCGTACGCGCACGCCCTCGGGCAGCACCGGCTCCGGCAGCGGCGGCCCGTCCAGCGGGCGGCGCATCTGGCGCAGCTCACGAAAGAGCGTCAGACCGAGGACCTGCGCGAGATGGCGCGCCGCGCTGTGCCCGCCGTGCGCCCACACCCGCAGCCGCTTGCCCGACGCCGCGAGCAGCGCCGCGCCGAGCGCCCGCCCGTGCCCCCGCCCGCGCAGCCCGGGCCGCACGACCAGCTCGGCGGCCGGCGCCTCCACCGGGTCGGTGTCCTCCAACTGCGCGTACCCGGCCAGTTCCCCGTCGACGCTCAGCAGCAGATGCGTGATGCCCTCGCGCTCGCCGCCGCGCAACTGGAGCCTGCCCTGCTCCGAGACGGCCTGCTGGCCGTCCGTCCGGGCGGCCTCGGACAGCAGCGCGAGCACCTCGGCGGACTGCTCGGCGGACAGGGCGCTCAGGGTGTCGATCCGGCGGCCCGGGGCGGTCGGGCCGGTGGCGGTGGCGGGGTCCGTGGTCATGGCTACGAGGGTACGGCGCGGCCCCCGCCCCGGGACGGCAACCAGCTCGTAACCACCGAACCCCTGTCGCGCTACGCGCGTTGACCTTAGGCTTCCCGCGTCACCGCAGCCCGCAGCGACCTCCTAGGGGACACCCATGCCCGTACGCAAGAACCGACCCGGACGCCGGCTCAGAGCCGCCCTCGCCGCCGCGGCGACCCTGACCACCGCGGGCGCGCTCGTCGCCGCCCTGCCGGCCGGGGCCGCGCCCGCCAAGGACCAGAGCCACGGCCGGTACCAGGACGTGCAGTTGCTGTCCTTCAACGACTTCCACGGCAACCTGGAGCCCCCGGCCGGTTCCTCCGGGCAGGTCACCGAGGTTCAGCCGGACGGTACGCAGAAGAAGATCGACGCCGGCGGTGTCGAGTACCTGGCGACCTCCCTGCGCAACGCGCGCGCGGGTCACGCGTACAGCGTGACGGCCGCCGCCGGTGACCTCGTCGGCGCGAGCCCGCTGCTGTCGGGCCTCTTCCACGACGAGCCGACCGTGGAGGCGATGAACAAGCTGGACCTGGACGTCACCTCCGTCGGCAACCACGAGTTCGACGAGGGCGCCAAGGAGCTGGCCCGCCTGCAGAACGGCGGCTGCCACCCCACCGACGGCTGCTACGACAAGAGCCGCGGCTTCCAGGGCGCCGACTACCCCTACCTCGCGGCCAACGTGACGGACGAGAAGACCGGCAAGCCGATCCTCAAGCCGTACTGGGTGTGGGAGCACAAGGGCGTCAAGATCGGCTTCATCGGCGTCACGCTCGAAGGCACCCCGGACATCGTCTCCGCGGACGGCGTCAAGGGCCTGAAGTTCCACGACGAGATCGAGACGGTCAACAAGTACGCGGACATCCTCGACAAGCAGGGCGTGAAGTCCATCGTCACGCTCATCCACGAGGGCGGCCTGCCCGCGTCCGGCGCCTACAACTACGACTGCGACGCGAACGGCGGCGGCTCCGGCGTCTCCGGCCCGATCGTCGACATCGCCAAGGGCATCACGCCGAAGGTCGACGCGCTCGTCACCGGCCACACGCACAACGCGTACGTGTGCACGATCCCCGACCCGTCCGGCAAGCCCCGCATGGTCACCTCGGCGTCCTCGTACGGGAAGCTGTTCACGGACACCTCGCTGACGTACGACCGCGCCACCAAGGACATCGTCCGCACCTCGGTGAAGTCCGCGAACCATGTCGTGTCGCGCACGCAGCCCAAGGCCGCCGACATGACGGACCTCATCGGCCGCTGGAACAAGCTGGCCGCGCCGGTGGCGAACCAGCCCGTCGGCTACATCTCCGGTGACATCCCCGGCCGCGGCGCCGGTACGCCCGAGGAGCCGCTCGGCGACCTCATCGCCGACGCCCAGCTCGCGCACGGCAAGTCCCTCGACCCGAAGACCAGCCTCGCCCTGATGAACCCGGGCGGGGTCCGCTCCGACCTCGTGTACAAGGCGAGCGGCAGCGAGGGCGACGGCGTCGTCACCTACGGCGAGGCGTTCGCCGTGCAGCCCTTCAGCAACACCGTCAACCTCGTGGACCTGACCGGCGCCCAGCTCATCCAGGGTCTCCAGCAGCAGGTCAGCGGCCCCAACGCGGCGTCCCCGAAGATCCTCCAGCCCTCGCAGGGCCTCACGTACACGCTCGACATGACGAAGTCCGGCGCGGCCCGCGTCCTCGTCGACACGATCCGCCTGAACGGCGCGCCCCTCGACCCGGCCGCCACCTACCGCGTCGCCATGAACGTCTTCCTCGCGGGCGGCGGCGACGGCTTCACGGCGCTCGGGCAGGGCAAGAACCCGCTGGTCGGCGCCGACGACCTCAAGGCGTTCAACGACTACCTGACCGCCAACTCCTCGGCGCAGAACCCGATCGCGCCGCCGAAGGCGGACCGCATCACGATCGTGAAGTGACCCGCGCGCCCACCGGCGTGAAGTAGCGCACGTGCGCCGCGCCCCGGGGCGCGGCGGGCGGTGGCCTACGGTTGGACTCCGGTCCAGCCGTGGGCCACTTGTCGTTCACCTAGTCGTTCACCGGGTGAACAGCGGTGCCGCTGTGGCCAGTTGTGAAGGTTGTTTGCCTGAAGGGTGGGGGTGTGTGGTGGAATCACCCGATGCGTACCCCCCACCGCATAGCCAACGACCGCATACCGTCTGATGGTTGGCCGCCGGAATCGGTTCCACCACCCGCGCCCGGCCGCCCCAGCCCCTACGACGAACTGGCCGCCCTCGCCGGCAACCCCCTGGACGACGTGCTGCGCGAGGACCCCGGCGGGCCCGAGCCGGAGGAGGACTGGGCACCGCCCAACCACCGGCGCGGCAGCCGCCGCCGCAACCGCTTCGCCGGGCTGTCCGTGCTCGCCAAGGGCGTCGTCGCCCTCCTCGTCCTCGCCGCGTTCCTCACCCTCGGCGACCGCTGGGCCGTCCTGTACGCCGAACACCGCACCGCCCAGCAGCTCAAGAAGCAGTTGAAGCTGACGGCCGCGCCCGAGGTGGAGATCGCCGGGTTCCCGTTCCTGACGCAGCTCGCGGACCGGCGCGTGGACGAGATGCGGATCACCGTGCCGGACGTCGCCGCCGACCGCGTCACCCTCGCCAAGATCCAGGCCACCGCCCGCGACGTCCGTATCCACGGCTCGGGCCCCACCGACGTCACCGGCGCCTCCGCGACCCGGATGGACGGCGAGGTGCTGCTCAGCTTCGCCGACATGAACCGCGAACTCGGCGCCTCCCAGGTCACGTTCACCGGCCACGGCCGTGACCGGGTCCTCGCGCGCGGCACGCTGCCCGTCGCCGGGCACGACGTGAAGGTCCGCGCCGACGCCACCATCCGGCGACTCGGCGCGACCGGTGTCGCCACCGACATCGACGGCATGCGCCTGGACATCGGCGACCTCGCCACCTACCGCCCCGGCACGGGACCCCGCGACGGCCTCCACCTCACCCGCAAGTCCGTCGCCCGGCTGACCGCCGAGGCGGACAAGGCCCGCCGTCTGCTCTCCGTCCCCGCGCTCGTCCACCGCGCCGGAGTACCCGACAGCGCCGTACGGCAGGCGCTGCGCAGCGACGCGCGGCTCAGCGAGGTCACCGGGGCGCCCCGGTTCGTGAAGTCGCTCATGGGCATGAACCTCGTGGACATCGCCCTCGACCACCCCTGGCTCCTGAAGCGGCTCGGCCTCGACCCGGCGCTCCTGTCGGGCCTGACCCGGCTCACCCGCCCCCAGCTCGCCGACCGCCTCTCCCTCTCGTTCCGCCTGCCGAAGCTCCCCGGCGACAGCGGGTACGTACGGCTGCGGGACGTGCGCGTCGAGAAGGACGGCATCCGCGTCGACCTCTCCGGCGCGGGCCTCGGCTTCGGCCGCTAGGGCCTGTACCGAAAGACAGACCCTAGGGCTGCTCCTCCTCCGGGCCGGGCGGGGTCGTCGCCGCCCCCGGGAGGTCCGGGGGCGGGGTCGGGGCGCCCGGCAGGGAGAGCGTGGCGAGGGTGCCGCCGCCGTCCGCCGCCGCGAGCGCCACCTCGCCGCCGTACGCGTGCACGGTCCGCGCCACGATCGACAGACCGAGCCCCGACCCCGGCAGCGCGCGGGCCGTCGGGGAGCGCCAGAACCGGTCGAAGACGTACGGCAGTTCGTCCTCGGCCACCCCCGGCCCGTGGTCCCGTACCGTCAGCGTGCCGCGCATCAGCGCGACCTCGACCGTGCCGCGCGGCGGGCTGAACTTCACCGCGTTGTCCAGCAGGTTCACGATCGCCCGCTCCAGCGCCGCCGGCTCGGCCCGCACGTACCAGGGCGCCAGATCGGCCTCGATCGTCAGCTCCGGGCCGCGCAGCCGGGCCCGCTCCACCGCGCTGCGGACCGTGTCGTGCAGCGCGACCACCTTCAGCGGGCCCTCGCTGCCGGTCAGGCCCGGCCGGGACAGCTCCTGGAGGTCGCCGATGAGCGCCGCCAGCTCCGTCATCTGCGCTTTCAGGGACGCCATCAGCGCCTTGCGGTCCTCCGGCGGGATCGCGCGGCCGGTCTCCTCGCTGCGGGTGAGCAGTTCGATGTTGGTGCGCAGCGAGGTCAGCGGCGTACGCAGCTCATGGCCCGCGTCCGCGATGAGCTGCTGCTGGAGGTCGCGGGAGGAGGCCAGCGAGGCGGTCATGGTGTTGAACGACGCGGACAGCCGCGCGATCTCGTCGTCGCCGGCCACCGGGATGCGCACGGTCAGATCCTCGGTACGGGCGATGTGCTCGACGGCGTCGGTGAGTTCGTCGACGGGACGCAGCCCGGTCCGCGCGATCCACAGCCCGGCCGCGCCCGCGCCGACCACCCCGAGCCCGCCGACCAGCAGCAGCACCCACGCCAGGGACGTCAGCGGCTTGGTCACCTCCGTCAGCGGGCTGGCGATGGACACCGCGAGGGGCAGCCGGTTGCGGTGCTGGTCGAGCGCGGGCAGCGTCACCACGCGCATGGACGTGCCGTCCGCGTCGACGGTCGTGTGCTCGGCGCCGTCGCTCGTGCCGCCCGCCACCGTCACGTCCGAGGGCTGCACCGGGATACGGG
Source organism: Streptomyces sp. NPDC107550 (assembly GCF_055639095.1). Lineage (NCBI taxonomy): Bacteria > Bacillati > Actinomycetota > Actinomycetes > Kitasatosporales > Streptomycetaceae > Streptomyces > Streptomyces sp. NPDC107550. The sequence goes on along the minus strand of NZ_JBVKBC010000038.1, from coordinate 29,101 downwards.
CGTCGCCGGGGGAGGTGCACGCCCGGCCGTCCGTGTCGATGATCTGCACGGTCGGGCCGGGGAAGCCCTGCGCCCCTGCCCCGAGCACGGCACCGCAGTTGGCGCGGATGTAGTCGAGCTGCGCCGGAGTGATCGCCGACGCCTCGGTACGCAGCTTCTGGTCGAGCTGCGAGTAGAGCTGCGCCCGCGTCAGATACCAGCAGGTCACCGCGACCGCCGCGACCGCCGCCGCCACCGCGACCGCCACCAGCAGCGCGATCCGGGAGCGCAGCGGCAGGCCCCGCAGTCGGCGCAGCAGTCCGCGCGGGCCGCTCACTCCGCCCCGCCGGAGCGCAGCACGTACCCCACGCCCCGCACGGTGTGCACGAGCCGGGGCTCGCCGCCCGCCTCGGTCTTGCGGCGCAGATACATCACGTACACGTCCAGGGAGTTGGACGACGGCTCGAAGTCGAAGCCCCACACGGCCTTGAGGATCTGCTCGCGGGTGAGGACCTGGCGCGGGTGGGCGAGGAACATCTCCAGGAGCGTGAACTCGGTGCGGGTCAGCTCGACCGTGCGCGCGCCGCGCGTCACCTCGCGGGTCGCCAGGTTCATCCGCAGGTCCGCGAAGGCCAGCACGTCCGCGTCGTCGGCGGCCTCGCGCGCCGCCGCGTACGAGCTGCGCCGCAGCAGCGCCCGCACCCGGGCGAACAGCTCGTCCAGCTCGAACGGCTTCACGAGGTAGTCGTCGGCGCCCGCGTCGAGGCCGGTGACGCGGTCGCCGACCGTGTCGCGCGCGGTGAGCATCAGGATCGGCGTCGTCGAGCCCGTCGCCCGCATCCGGCGGGCCGCCGTCAGGCCGTCCATGCGCGGCATCTGGATGTCGAGGACGACGAGGTCGGGCCGGTGCGCGGCCACCTGCTCCAGCGCGTCCGCGCCGTCGACGGCGACCTCGGTGGCGTACCCCTCGAAGGCGAGGGAGCGCTGGAGCGCCTCCCGTACGGCGGGCTCGTCGTCGACGATGAGGATGCGGTGCCGGTCGTCGCGGTCGCTCTCGGCGGGGCTCATGGGCTGCGGTTCCTAGGAGTGAGGTGGGGCCGGGGGTCGCCTCTCAGCGTCGCACGGCGGGGCGGCGGGCGCGTGCGGCGGCGGCCGTGTCAGCTTCCGGTGCCGCCCGCGCGCAGCGTGGCGAGGTCGGCCTTGACGGTGTTCACCGGGATGGCGAAGCCGAGCCCGACGCTGCCCGCGTCCGACGAGGAGGACTGCGAACTGGACGAGTACATCGCGGAGTTGATCCCGATGATGTTGCCGTTCATGTCGATGAGGGCGCCGCCGGAGTTGCCCGGGTTGAGCGAGGCGTCGGTCTGGATGGCCTTGTACGTGGTCTTGGACGAGCCCGTGTCGCCGTTGAACTGCCGGCCGCCGAACTCGAACGGCCACAGCCCGTCGCCGCCGCCCTGCTGTTGCTGCTGCTGTCCCTGGTCGGTGGAGACGGTGACGTCGCGGTCGAGCGCGGAGACGATGCCGCTGGTGACGGTGCCGGTCAGGCCCTCGGGCGAGCCGATGGCGACGACCTGGTCACCGACCTTCACGCCGGAGGAGTCGCCGAGGGTGGCCGCCTTGAGGCCGGCGGCGCCGCGCAGCTTGAGCAGCGCCAGGTCCTTCTTGGCGTCGGTGCCGACGACCTCGGCGGAGTACGCCTTGCCGTCGCTCGTGCGGACCTTCACCGAGGAGGCGCCGGAGACCACGTGGTTGTTGGTGACGACCTCGCCGCCGCTGGTGACGATCACGCCCGAGCCGGTCGAGGCGCCGTCCGCGAGGGAGGCGTCCACCTGCACGATCGAGGGGCTGACGGCCTGGGCGACCCCGGCGATCGTGCCCTTCTTGCTGCTGGGCACGACATCGGTGCTGGTGGAGCTGGACGCCGTGGAGTGCTGCGACCCGGCCAGCTCCTGGATGCCGTACGCGGTGGCGCCGCCGACCGCCGCCGCGGCCACCGCGACCGCCGCGATCAGCCCGGCCGGCCCGCGCAGCCGCCGCCGCTTCGGCCCGTGGGCGGCCGGCCCCGGCTCGTAGGGCGGCGGGGGCGGGAAGGCACCGCCTCCGCTGTAAGAGGGCTGCGGGGCGGTGTCGGCGTGCGCGGGGTACGCGGCGGGCGCCGGGGACTCGGGGTACCCGGGGTGCGCCGGGTACGCGGGGTGCGCGGGGTGCTCGGGCTTGTCGCCGCCACGGCGGTGGGTCTCGGTCATGGCACCCAGCGTGTGTCGGGTACATGAGAACTGCCTGAGTGCCCGCTGAGAAGCCCGGCAGAAGCCTGTTTGCCCGATATAAAGACGCGACTGAAGACGCGGCCCGGCGCCTCGGGGGAGGCGACCGGGCGGTCCCGTACGGGAAAGGGGCGGCCATGCGGTCCCGTACGGGAAGGGCGGCGGAAGACGTCAGGCGCAGCCGCAGGACTGGCGGACCACCAGGCGCGAGGGGAACAGCTTGAGGCGCTCGCGCCGCGACCCCGCGACCCGCAGCCCGTCGTCCAGGACCAGATCGACGGCGGCCCGCGCCATCGCGGAGCGGTCCGAGGCGACCGTGGTGAGCGGCGGATCGGTCAGCCCCGCCTCCTTCACGTCGTCGAACCCGGCGACGGCCAGCTCGCCCGGCACGTCGATGCGCAGCTCCCGCGCGGCCCGCAGCACACCGATGGCCTGGTCGTCGGTCGAGCAGAAGATCGCGGGCGGCCGGTCAGGGCCCGCGAGCAGCCCGAGCGCCACCTGGTACGCGTCGTAGCGGTTGTACGGGGCTTCGAACAGGCGGCCCTCGGTGGACCTGCCGGCCTCCCGCATCGCGCGCCGCCAGCCCTCGACGTGGTCGGAGACGGGGTCGCCGACGGAGGGCGTCTCGGCGGTGCCGCCGAGGCAGGCCACGTACGCGTACCCGTGTTCCAGGAGGTGGCGGGTGGCGAGCTGGGCGCCGCCGAGGTCGTCGGTGACGACGGCGACGTCGTCGATGGCCTCGGGCCGCTCGTGCAGCAGCACGATCCGCGCGTCCCACGCCTCGATCTCACCGGCCGCGTGGTCGTTCAGGCCGTGCGAGACGAGGATCAGCCCGGAGACCCGCATGCCGAGGAACGCGCGCAGATAGTGCACCTCGCGGTCGGCCACGTAGTCCGAGTTGCCGACGAGGACCATCTTGCCGCGCTCGGACGCCGCCTGTTCCACCGCGTGCGCCATCTCCGCGAAGAACGGCTGCCGCGAGTCCGGCACGATCATGCCTATGAGGTCGGTGCGGCGGGACGCCATGGCCTGCGCGACCCGGTCCGGCCGGTACCCCAGCTCCTTGATCGCGGCGAGTACGCGCTCGCGCGTGGCCGGGGCGACCGGCCGGGGTCCGTTGTTGATCACGTAGGACACGACGGCGGTCGAAGTACCCGCCAGTCGCGCGACGTCATCCCGAGTCACCTTGGCCACGCGCGGAGTCTACGCGGATGGAACCGCTCGTGGGCAGGGTGTTCGTATCGTTACCGGCCCCGCGTCCGGCGCCCGCGCCAGGGTCTTTCCTTCGGATCAGGCCGCGACCCCGGCATGATCCGAAGGAGAGGCCCTACCGCTTCGCGGGGGCCGGCGCGTCGGCCTCCGCCCGCTCGGCGCCCTTGCCTTCGGCGGCCTTGCGCTCCGCCTGCTTCTCGGGCTTCTCGGGCTTCTCCGGGGTGACGAAGCGGTAGCCGACGTTGCGTACGGTGCCGATCAGCGACTCGTGCTCGGGGCCGAGCTTCGCGCGCAGCCGCCGTACGTGCACGTCCACGGTCCGGGTGCCGCCGAAGTAGTCGTAGCCCCACACCTCCTGGAGCAGCTGGGCGCGGGTGAACACGCGGCCCGGGTGCTGCGCCAGGTACTTCAGGAGCTCGAACTCCTTGAAGGTGAGGTCGAGGACGCGGCCCTTGAGCTTCGCGCTGTAGGTCGCCTCGTCCACCGACAGGTCGCCGTTGCGGATCTCCATCGGGGAGTCGTCGGCGACGATCTGCTGGCGGCCCATCGCCAGCCGCAGCCGCGCCTCCACCTCCGCGGGGCCCGCCGTGTCGAGCAGGACGTCGTCGATGCCCCAGTCGGCGGTGACGGCGGCGAGACCGCCCTCGGTGACGACGAGCACCAGCGGGGCGCCGAGGCCCGTCGAGCGCAGGAGCTGGCACAGGCTGCGCACCTGCGGCAGATCGCGGCGGCCGTCCACCAGGATCACGTCCGCGCCGGGGGTGTCGACGAGCGCGGGGCCTTCCGCGGGCGCCACCCGCACGTTGTGCAGGAGCAGGCCGAGCGCGGGAAGCACCTCCGCCGACGGCTGAAGAGCGTTGGTCAGGAGCAGCAGCGAGCTCATCGCGCACCACCTGCTCGCATCGTCCTGTGTCCGTGCACGTTTCGCTCGCCCATGACGTCCGGTTCCTCCTCGGTCCCTACGTGGGGCATCCCCCACGCCCCTGCCGGCCGTGGGGGAGTCTGCGGCACTGCTTCGTACGTACGACTACTGCTGTGGTCCTCGTCCGGGCCCGCGCCTCGGGCCCGGGTGCCGTCCGGCGCGCCGTTCGTACACGCGGTTCGTATACGACGCACCGGAAAGCACAAAAGGACCCGGGGGCTGCGTCGCCCGAGTCCTCTGCCCAGCAGAATAGCCGACATGACATCGGGTCCGGCAGGTGACGAGCGGCGATCTTCTGTGCGGCCGGTCACGGAACAGGGGCTGTCAAGCCCCGCGCGTGTGACGCTGCGCACCACCGACGGGGTCGCCATCGACGCGGCGTACACGCCGGGGCACGGCGGCCCTCACGCGCCCGCGCTGGTCCTCGCGCACGGCTTCACCGGCGATCTGGAACGCCCGCACGTCCGGCGCGCCGCGGGCGTGTTCGCGCACGCCGCGGCCGGGGTCGTGACGTTCTCCTTCCGCGGCCACGGGCGCTCCGGCGGGCGTTCGACGGTCGGCGACCGGGAGGTGCTCGATCTCGCGGAGGCGGTCGCCTGGGCCCGTTCGCTCGGCCACGCGCGCGTGGTCACCGTCGGCTTCTCGATGGGCGGCTCGGTCGTCCTGCGGCACGCGGCGTCGCACAGGGGGCGCACGGAAGCGCGGACGGACGCGGTGGTCTCGGTGAGCGCCCCGGCCCGCTGGTTCTACCGGGGCACGGCCCCGATGCGGCGCCTGCACTGGGTGGTGACCCGGCCCGCGGGACGCGTCGTCGGCCGGCTCGGGCTGCGCACCCGTATCCAGTCCACCGCCTGGGACCCGGTGCCGTTGTCGCCGGTGGAGTCGGTGCCGCTCATCGCGCCGACGCCGCTGCTCGTCGTGCACGGCGACCGCGACCCGTACTTCCCCGTCGACCACCCCCGGATGCTGGCCGCCGCCGCTGCCGGGGGCGCCGAACTGTGGCTGGAGCCGGGCATGGGGCACGCGGAGAACGCGGCGGACGACGCGCTGCTCGCCCGGATCGCGGAGTGGGCCGTGGCCGCCGGTGCCGCACAATAGGACGCCGCAGGACCGATCCGACCCACGAGGAGCCGAGAGCATGGCGCAGGGCACGATCCGCTTCTGGGCGGCTGCCAAGGCCGCCGCGGGCGTCGCGGAGGAACCGTACGACGCCGACACCCTGGCCGCCGCCCTCGACGGGGTCCGCGCGCGACACCCCGGCGAACTGCTCGGTGTGCTGCGGCGTTCCTCGTTCCTGGTCGACGGCGACCCCGTGGGCACCCGGGAACATGAGACGGTACGGCTGGCCGAGGGCGGCACGGTCGAGGTGCTCCCGCCGTTCGCAGGAGGGTGACCCCGATGAGCAACGACCAGCAGTACCCGCCCCAGGGGCGGCCCGACCGGCACGGGCAGACCTACGACCCGTACGCGGGCGGCTACGCGCAGCCGCAGGAGCCCGACGGGCCGCAGACGCAGCAGTGGCAGGCGCAGACCTGGGACACCCAGGTGCAGCCCGCCCCGCTCCCGCAGCAGGCGCCCCCGCCCCACCAGCACCGGTCGCAGCCGCAGCCGCAGCCCTCGTACGGGGACCAGCAGCAGTACGGTCAGCCGTCGTACGGTCAGCCGCAGTACGGTCAGCCGCAGTACGGGGACCAGCATCAGCAGGCTCCGTCGTCCGCGCCGCGGCAGGACTGGTCGGCGTACGACACGAACGGGCGGGAGCACGGCGCCGGTGCCTCAGGTCAGGCCGCCGCGCAGCCGCAGCCCGCGCTTCAGCCGCAGCCTGAGCACCAGCAGCACCAACAGCACCCGCAGCAGCAGGCGCACCAGCAGGCTCAGCAGTCCCAGGCGCACCAGCAGGCTCAGCCGCACCAGCAGTTCCAGGGGCACCAGCAGGCTGAGCAGTTCCAGGCGCACCAGCAGCCTGAGCAGTCCCAGACGCACCAGCAGTCCCCGTACGCCCCGCAGCCGCAGCCCGCCTCCGCCGCCCAGCCCGCGCCCCCCGCGCCGGAGGCCGTCGGGGCTGGGGAGGAGCCCGCGTACGGGCCCGCGACCACCACCGGCAACACCCGCGTCACCGACGCCCAGCGCGCCCGCGCCGAGGGGCGCTCGCCGGTCATCGAGCCCGGCATGCGGCCCGCCGCGCTGACCGCCGTGCTCGGGGTGCTCCTCGCGGGCGGCGCCGCCGTCGGCCCGTACGGGCTGCTCGTGCCGCTGCTGCTGCTCCAGGCGGTCACGGCGGCCGGCTGGTTCCGGCTCAACGGCATGTGGCCGGCCCGCCAGGGCATCGCCCTCGCGTTCCTGGGCGGTGTCGTCGCCGATATCGCGCTGCTCGCCGCCGGCCGCGAGCGCGGCCCGGCCGCGATCCTCGGCACGCTCGGCGTCTGGGTGCTGCTGACGCTCGTCCTGCAACTGCGTTCGCACGCGGCGCCGGACGAGCGCATGTACGGTCTGATGGCGACCGTCGCCTCCGCCGCCCTCGCCATCATGGCGGCCGGACACCTCGCCGCCGCCCCGCACGCCGTGACCGTCGGCGCGCTCGCCGTCGCCGCCGCGATGATCGCCCGCGCGCTGCCGCTGCCGACGCCCGCTTCCGTCGTCGTCGCCCTGCTCGCCGCCGCCGGCGCGGGCATCGCCGCCGGGGCCGCGACCGGGGTCGGCACCTCGGGCGCGCTGCTCGGGGCGGGCGCCGCCGTCTGCGCCCTCGTGGGGCACCGGGCCGCCTCGTACGACTATCCGTCCCGGTTCGTGCACATGACGGCGGGCGTCGCGCTGCCGCTGGCCGCCGCCGCTCCCGCGGTCTGGATCCTGGGGCGCGCGCTGGTCTGAGCGCGGCCCGTGCCCGGTGCACCGACCCTTCGACAACTTCGGAACAAAGGCCCCGCGCCCCGGTGACCCGGGCCGGGGCCGCCGTACGCTCGCGGAGGGAGACATCGAAGCCTGGGGAGCCACAGGAACATGCGCGCACTACGAATACTGCTGGTCATCGCCGTCGTCCTCGGCGTCCTCTTCGTGATCGCGGACCGGATCGCGGTCGCCTTCGCGGAGAACAAGGCGGCCGACGAGATCAAGTCGAGCGAGCACCTGGACACGGCGCCGGACGTGTCCATCAAGGGCTTCCCGTTCCTGACGCAGGTCGCGGACAGCACCCTGGACGACGTCGAGGTCGGCATCCACGACTACGAGGCCAAGAGCGGCACCGGCAGCATCCGTATCGCGGACCTCAAGGCCGAGATGCGGCACGTGAAGTTCGACAGCAGCTTCAGCTCCGCCAAGGCCGCCTCCGCGACCGGCACCGCCCGCATCGACTACGCGGAGCTGCTGAAGGCCGTCAAGAAGCAGGACCCGGCGCCGCTCGCCCCCGGCATCACCGCCGGCATCGACGGCCTCTCGTACGGCGGCGGCGACAAGATCAAGGTCGTGCTCGCGGTGCGGACGCCCCTCGGCACGCTGCACCCGACCGTGCTCAGCTCCGTCAAGGTCAGCGGCGGCAAGGTGTCGGCCCGCGCGGACAGCCTGCCCAGGATCGGGGCGTTCGAGCTGGCCGAGGGGCGGGTGCGCGGGGTGACCGACTTCCAGCAGGCCATCGACCGGCTGCCCGGCGGGATCTCCCTGGACAAGGTGCAGGCGGTGCCGGACGGCGTGGAGATCACGGTGCGCGGCAAGGACCTCGACCTCGTCGGCTGACCACGCGCGCGTCCCCGTACGAAGGTTCCCTGCGGCCTCCCAGAAGCCCTGACGTCCGTACTGCGAGACGGTACGTCCGGTCCGCAGGCGGAAACGGGTTTTTCGGCGCCCCCGAAGCCCGCGAACACAGCCCGCACCCGGCTCACGTCTCGCGTGTCGGACGTTCGCGTCTCAGAATCCGACACACCGGTGACACGGCCGCCGTCGCGTCCTTACGATCGGACGCATGCAGCGACAGGCGGACCTCACGAAGCGGCGGGCAGTAGACCTGTGCCGCGTCGCCGCCATGCTCTGTCGCCCTGTCTGAGCGGACCCCGGCCGACCAGCCCTCTCCCGCTCTCCCCGCGCCCCTCGAGTCGACTCGGGGCCACCCCTCGCGCGATGCCGCGCACCCGATTCCGACTTCCGCATGCCCCGCCGCACCTGCCCCGGAGGAACACAGCATGAGCCGCAGCGACGTCCTGGTCGACGCAGACTGGGTCGAGGCCAACCTCGACAACCCGAACGTGGCGATCGTCGAGGTCGACGAGGACACCTCGGCGTACGACAAGAACCACATCAAGAACGCGATCCGCATCGACTGGACCAAGGACCTCCAGGACCCGGTCCGCCGTGACTTCGTCGACCAGGAGGGCTTCGAGAAGCTCCTGTCGGCCAAGGGCATCGCCAACGACACCACGGTCGTCCTCTACGGCGGCAACAACAACTGGTTCGCGTCCTACGCCTACTGGTACTTCAAGCTCTACGGCCACCAGGACGTCAAGCTCCTCGACGGCGGCCGCAAGAAGTGGGAGCTGGACTCCCGCGACCTGGTCGACGGCTCCGAGGTCCCCAGCCGCCCGGCCACCCAGTACAAGGCCAAGCCGCAGGACACCTCCATCCGCGCCTTCCGCGACGACGTCGTCAACGCGATCGGCAGCCAGAACCTCGTCGACGTGCGCTCGCCCGACGAGTTCTCCGGCAAGCTGCTCGCCCCGGCCCACCTGCCGCAGGAGCAGTCGCAGCGCCCCGGCCACGTGCCGAGCGCCCGCAACATCCCGTGGTCGAAGAACGCCAACGACGACGGCACCTTCAAGTCGGACGAGGAGCTGAAGGCCCTCTACGCCGACGAGCAGGTCGACCTCGCCAAGGACTCCATCGCCTACTGCCGCATCGGCGAGCGCTCCGCGCTCACCTGGTTCGTCCTGCACGAGCTGCTCGGCGTCGAGAACGTCAAGAACTACGACGGCTCGTGGACCGAGTACGGCTCCCTCGTCGGCGTGCCGATCGAGCTCGGCGCCAACAAGTAACCGCCCCTCATCTACTAGGAGTTCAGCTATGTGCGGTGCGAAGGCCGGCGGCCCGGACGCCTCGACGATCAAGCCCGGCGAGACCACCATCCAGGGCCAGGTGACCCGCGACGGCGAGCCCGTGACGGGCTATGTGCGCCTGCTCGACTCGACCGGTGAGTTCACCGCGGAGGTCCCGACCTCCGCCACGGGCCAGTTCCGCTTCTACGCGGCCGAGGGCACGTGGACCGTGCGCGCCCTGGTGCCGGGCGGCACGGCCGACCGCACGGTCGTCGCCAGCACGGGCGGGCTCGCGGAGGTCGCCATCGCCGTCTGAGCGATGACCGGCCCGCCGTGACACCGGAGGACCGCACCCCAGGGGGTTGGACGCCACTGGAACGGGGTGCGGTCCTCCGGCTCGCGCCCGCACCGGCCCTCCTCTCCTCGCCGTACACCGGCACCGCTTCCGGCTTACGCTGGAGACATGTACGCGCGCCGCAAGCACGCCTACTTCGCCATGATGGGCGTCTGCATCGTCCTCTTCGTCCTGGCGTGGGGCGTCGTGCGGCTGTGGTCCGTGCCCGCCGCCGTCGCCATGTGCGTCGTCGCCATGGTCATCCCGCCCTTCGCCGCGATCGTCGCCAACCGGCGCGGCCCCGAGGACCGCTGGTGGGACGACCCCTCAGGCGACAAGAAGTCCGACGAGTGGTGGGACGAACTGGACGGCAAGAACCACCCCCGCTGACCCCGGGCCGGGCCGCGCCCCGCTCCGGCGCGCGGGAGGGGGCGCCGGCCCCGGATCGACCGCTCGGCTGACCTCGCCGAGAGAGCCGGGGGCCCTCCTACTACAGTGGGGTGCGGCTCTGTGTCCGTACCGTTCTTGAGAAAGCTCACCGAGGAGCACCCGTGCTTGAGGCCTTCTTCTCCGCTCTGCTCGTCCTGGTCTGCGTCGGCGTGCTCGCGTTCGCCGGTCTGACCGTGAAGAAGCTGTACCAGGGCCAGCGCTGACCCGTCCCCGAGCCGACCGGAATCCCAGATCATGATCCAGATCCCGTCCGACCTGCACCCCGACCTCGTGCCCCTGGCGTTCCTGCTGGGCGACTGGGCCGGCGCCGGTGTCACCGACTTCCCCGGCGCCGAGAAGGCCAACTTCGGCCAGGAGGTCTCCTTCACCCACGACGGGCGTGACTTCCTGGAGTACCACTCCCACACCTGGATCCTCGACGCCGAGGGCAACAAGGTGAAGCCGCTGGAGTCGGAGTCCGGCTTCTGGCGCGTGGACAAGGACCGCAAGGTCGAGGTCGTCATGGTCCGTGACGACGGTGTCGTCGAGGTCTGGTACGGCGAGCTGGCCGACAAGAAGCCGCAGATCGACCTGGCCACCGACGCCGTCGCCCGCACCGCGGCCTCCGGCCCCTACACCGGCGGCAAGCGTCTGTACGGGTACGTCAAGAGCGACCTGATGTGGGTCGGCGAGAAGCAGACCCCCGAGGTCCCGCTGCGCCCCTACATGTCGGCGCAGCTCAAGAAGGTCGTCTCGCCCGAGGAAGTCGCCGAGATGGCCCGCAACCTGCCGGACATGCCCGACGACGGGATCGCCTTCTTCAAGTAGTCATACACTCGGCGGTGTGGTGAGCACCGACTGGAAGAGCGATCTGCGGCAGCGCGGCTACCGGCTGACTCCGCAGCGCCAGCTTGTCCTGGAAGCCGTGGACACCCTGGAGCACGCGACCCCCGACGACATCCTGAGCGAAGTGCGCAGGACCGCGTCGGGGGTCAACATCTCGACGGTCTACCGGACTCTGGAGCTCCTGGAGGAGCTGGGCCTGGTCAGCCACGCCCATCTCGGGCACGGCGCCCCGACGTACCACCTGGCCGACCGGCACCACCACATCCACCTCGTCTGCCGCGACTGCACGCACGTGATCGAGGTCGACGTCGACGCGGCCCAGGACTTCACCGCGAAGCTGCGCGCCGAGCACGGCTTCGACACCGACCTCAAGCACTTCGCCATCTTCGGCCGCTGCCGCGACTGCGCGGCGAAGGCCGAGGCGGATCCGCAGGAATAAGCGCGTCCGGGCCGTCGTCGTAGTCTGTGTGACCATGCAGCGACTTTCACCGAGCAGCCCCCTGCTGACCCTGCCCGGAGCCGTCCCCGGCGAAGGCGTGGACGAAGGCGTCGCCGCGCACTACGGCGACCTCTTCCGCGAGCAGCGCTCTCTCGCCGACGGCACGGGCGTCGTCGACCTCTCGCACCGCGGCGTGCTCACCGTCACCGGCGAGGACCGCCTGAGCTGGCTGCACCTGCTCCTCACCCAGCACATGAGCGAGCTGCCCCCCGGCCAGGCCACGGAGGCGCTGATCCTCTCGGCCAACGGGCACATCGAGCACGCCCTCTACCTCGTCGACGACGGCACGACGACCTGGGCGCACGTCGAGCCCGGCACCGAGGAGGCGCTCCTCGCGTACCTGGAGTCGATGAAGTTCTTCTACCGCGTCGAGGTCGCCGACCGCACCGCCGACATCGCCGTCGTGCATCTGCCCGCCGGCTCCCTCGCGCCCGCGCCGGACGGGGTGGCGGTGCGCGAGACCGCGTACGGCCGCGACCTGTTCCTGCCGCGCGCGGACCTGGAGTCGTACGCCGGCGCCCACGGCCCGGCGATCGGGCTCCTCGCCTACGAGGCGCTGCGCGTCGAGCAGCACCGGCCGCGCCTCGGCCTGGAGACCGACCACCGCACGATCCCGCACGAGCTGGGCTGGATCGGCTCGGCCGTCCACCTCCAGAAGGGCTGCTACCGCGGCCAGGAGACCGTCGCCCGCGTGCAGAACCTCGGCAAGCCGCCGCGCCGCCTGGTCTTCCTGCACCTGGACGGCAGCGAGGTCCATCTGCCGCCGCACGGCGCCGAGGTCCGGCTCGCCGCCGACGGGCCCGAGGGCCGCAAGATCGGCTTCGTGACGACCTCCGTACGCCACCACGAGCTGGGACCCATCGCCCTCGCCCTGGTCAAGCGGAACGTGCCGGTGGACGCGCCGCTGCTCGCCGAGACCACCGCCGCCGCGCAGGAGATCGTGGTCGAGCCCTGACGCGGCCCCCGAGTCTCCCTCGCCTACATCTCCAGCAGGACGGTGAACGGGCCGTCGTTCGTCAGGGACACCCGCATCCGCGCCCCGAACCGGCCCGTCGCCACGGTCGCGCCCAGCGCCCTGAGCCGCGCCACGACCTCGTCCACGAGCGGCTCGGCGACATCGCCGGGCGCCGCCGCGTTCCACGTGGGCCTGCGGCCCTTGCGGGCGTCGCCGTAGAGCGTGAACTGGCTGATCACCAGGAGCGGCGCGCCGACGTCACTGCACGAACGCTCGTCGGACAGCATCCGGATCGACCAGAGTTTGCGGGCCAGTTGGGCCGCCTTCTCCTTCGTGTCCTCGTGCGTGACCCCGACGAGGACGCACAGGCCCTCACCTTTGATCTCGCCGACCGTCTCGTCCCCTACGACGACGCTCGCGCCGTCCACCCTCTGCACCACTGCACGCATACGGACCATCATGCCGTGCCTCCACACGAGTACCCGAACCCCCCATCCGGGGCCGATATGGGGCACTCGGGCACCAACCGGCCACTTCGAGTGGCACGATGCTCACACGCGGTACGCCGAGGGCGTGCCGCGTCGGTCCGGTCGAGGGGACGGTAAGCACGTCATGGACGCACACACCATGAGCCAGACATCCGGTACGGGGCAGCCCGCCCAGCCGGCGGTGGCGCGACCGCCGGTCCAGCGCACCGGCAGCCCCGAGCTGCCCGAGGCACCCGCGCCCGACCTGTCCCTGCTGCGGCTGCCCGAACTGCGTACGCTGCGGCGGGACTCCCAGCAGAACGAGGCGGACCTCAGTTACGTACGGCGGCTCCTCCAGGGGCGCATCGACATCCTGCGGGCGGAGCTGGCGCGGCGCCGCGACCCGGAGACTCCCGTCGTGGACCGGCTCTCGGAGATCCTGCGGGACCAGCCGACGCGGCAGCGGTCCTCGGCGCGGCACGTCACGGTGGGGCTGCCGCACAGCGAGGAGTTCCGGCGGCTGGCGGCGCAGATGCTGTCGGACGTGGAGCTGTCGGATCTGGGGGCGCGCACCGACGGCGAACTGCATGTGGCCATGGGGCGGCTCGTGCGGTATGAGCAGCAAGTGTCGCGGCGGCGGCAGGAGTTGCAGCGGGTTGCTGATGGGTGCAGTGCGGAGATCGCTCGCCGCTATCGGGAGGGGGAGGCTCGGGTGGCTGATCTTTTGGGGGGGTAGGGGGAGGGGGTTTGTGCGGGGGGTGTTCTTGGGTGCGGGGTGCTTGTCGTGCTGGTTGCGCAGTTCCCCGCGCCCCTGTCGGGGCGGTGGCCCCTGGGGTTGTCGGTTGGCCGTCCGCCGGTGGGGGTTCTCGCGCAGTTCCCCGCGCCCCTGTCGGGGCGGGGGAAACTCGGGGGACTTGGGTGGGGGGTGGGGGTTAGGTTGGGGGGATGGGTGATGTTGTTCGGGGCGTGCGGGAAGACGAGTTGGCGGAGTGGTGCCGCGCCCTGAACCGGGGGTTCCTGCGCCCGCCGACGGCCGGCCAGGAGACCGTCACCAAGCGGCTGGCCCACTTCGACCTGAGCCGCACCCGCGCCGCGTTCAGCGACACCCCCGCCGGCCCTCGCCAGACCGCCACGTTCCGTTCCTTCGCGCAGGAGCTGACCGTCCCCGGCGGCGCCACCGTCCCCACGGACGCCATCACGAACGTCACCGTCACCCCCACGCACCGCCGCCGCGGCCTGCTGACCCGCATGATGGCGGCCGACCTCGCCGACGCGAAGGACCGCGGTGACGTCGCGGCGACGCTGATCGCGGCGGAGTACCGGATCTACGGCCGCTACGGCTTCGGCCCGGCCGCGACGACGGCCCACTGGGAGATCGACGTGCCGCGCGCCGGCCTCGACGCGTCCTGGGCGGGCCCGGGCGACGGCGCCCGGATCGACCCCGCCGACCCCGAGGACGTCCGCAAGGCGGGCCCGGAGCTGCACGAGCGGCTGCGCCGCCGGGTCGCGGGCGTCGTGTCGCGCGGCCCGTTCTGGTGGGAGCACGCCACGGGGCTGTGGCCGACGCCCGAGGACCCCTGGACCGAGCCGTTCCACGTCCTGTACCGGGGCGCCTCCGGCGAGGTCGAGGGCCTGCTCGTCTACACCGTCGACGCCCACTGGGGCGAGGCCAAGATGCCGGGGAACACGGCGACCGTACGGCAGTTGCTCGCGCTGAACCCGGCCGCCGAGCGCGCGCTGTGGCACCACCTCTGCTCGGTGGACTGGGTGACGGCCGTGCGCTCCGGCGACCGCGCCCCCGACGACCTGCTGCCGCACCTGCTGCCCGACCCGCGCGCCGCCCGCCTGACCACCCAGGCGGACTTCCTGTGGGCCCGCGTCCTGGACGTCGTGGCGGCCCTGGAGGCACGGACGTACGAGACGGCAGGGGAGCTGGTGCTGGACGTGCGGGACGCCGCCGGGTTCGCCGCGGGGCGGTTCCGGCTGACGGCGGGGCCGGACGGCGCGTCCTGCGTGCCGAGCACCGCGTCCGCCGACATCACCCTGGACGTGGGCGAGCTGGGCGCCCTGTGGCTCGGGGACGCCTCCGCGGTGCGGCTCGCCGCGCTGGGGCGGATCGCGGAGGAGCGTACGGGCGCCGCGCTGCGCGCCGACGCCCTGTTCCGCACCGCCCGCAGGCCCTGGTGCCCCGACGTCTTCTGACGGGTGGTGCGGGACTAGGGCCTTTCCTTCGGGTCAGGCCGGATCAGGGAGCGGGCTCTGGTGCCGTGCATCGCAAGGCGGAGGAGGGCGTCATGGCGGAGCCATGGCAACCGACGACAACGCCGCGAGGTGCGGTGCCAGAGCCCGCGACCCCGGCATGATCCGAAGGAGAGGCCCTGACCGGGCTCCCGGCTCCCCTCCGGAAGGGAGCCCGGTCAGCCGCTCTGGGCCAGCAGCATGACGAGGACGACCGCCCCGATGCCGCTGATCACGGTGTTCTTGGCCTTGAGGCCGACGGACAGCACGATGAACGCGATGATGCCCATCGGCCCGTACCGCCACTGGATGAGCTGTTCGAAACCGATGGCGAGGGCGGCGACGAGGATGGCGAAGAGCGGCATGGTCTCTACCTCCTACGGGTCCTGAGGGCCTGATGGCCCGAGCGGCGACCAACTCCACTGACATAGCGGTGACGTAGACCAACCTGTGTGGTCGACGCCAACCCCCGAGGTTGTCCGACCATGTCCTTCAAGTTGGTCACCAACTCACTGGTACTTATCTCCGCTCTACGGCGACTCATAACCACCTTCTCCTCAACTCCCCAAAGATGGCGGGAAGTTGTAGCGTTGGTATGTGAACGCGGAGCATGCCGCCGTCAAGGGACGGCCCCGGCCGCGGGGGGCGCGGTGGACGTCCGAAGAGGTGGCCGACGAGCTGCGCGCCCGGATCCGCACCGGCCGGCTGCGGGCGGGCCAGCGGCTGCCGACGCAGGCGCGGCTCGCGGACGAGTTCGGCGTGGAGCGCTCCGTCGTACGCCAGGCGCTGCGGGTTCTGCGCTCCGAGCAGCTTCTCGCCAATGTCTCCAAGGGCAGTCCGGCCACCGTCGCCGAGGACACCGGGCCCGCGTTCCTCGGTCCCGGCGCGCCGCCGCGGCCCACGATGGCGGCGCTCGCGCCCCGGGTCGCCGCGGCCTTCGAGCGGCAGGACGTGGAGATCGACGCGCTCTGTCTGACGTCCGTGTCCCTCACCCTCGCCATGGGCGAACCGCTGCGCCGTATCCACGCCGGGCACATGAAACCGGCCAGAGTGCGCGTACGGGTCCTGCTGCCCAGCCGGAACATCGACCTCGCGTTCCCCGCGCCCGCGGGTTCCGGGGGCGGTGAGGCGGGCGACGGGCTCGGTGGCCGGGTGCGGCGGCACTGGCTCGCGCAGCGCAACGCGCAGGGCCAGGTGCTGCGGCACAATCTGCTGGCCCTGCGCGCGACGCACGGCGTCGACGTGTCGGTGGAGTTCCGGGCGCTGCCGTTCACGCCGCCGGTCAAGCTGTATCTGATCAACGGGACGGAAGCGCTGTTCGCGTACTACACGCTCGCGCGGCGCGGTGAGCTGATCGACCACGAGCGGGTGGACGTCTATGACGCGCAGGGGGTACGGCAGACGCTGTTCGCGTTCGACCAGGGTGCGGGACTGCGCGACACGACCTTCGTCGAGCAGTCCCACCTGTGGTTCGACAGCCTCTGGAACACCATCAGTTCGGACCTCACGCTGTCGGCGTAGGGCCTTTCCTCCAGGTCAGGGCGGTCGGTCGGGGCGGGTCAGCGCAGCGCGGGGCCGGCCACCATGAGGGCGAGCATGATGCCGCCGACGGAGCTGCACGTGGCGCTGCGGGCCTTGACGCCGACGGTCAGCAGGAGCAGACCGGCGATGCCCGCGGGGCCGTAGTGCCATTGGACGAGCTGCTCGAAGGTGATCACGAACACCGCGGAGAGGAGGCTCAGGACTGGCATGGCGGTTCCCCCTTCGTCGGGCTTCGGCGGGACGCACGTACCCGCCATACTCGCCAGCCTCAGCCATCTTCTGCCAAGTGGCGACCAACTACACTATGGTTGTCCCCACTTGGTTGGGGGAAATAAACGGGCACGCGACAACTCCCGCCAAATCCAGGGAAGTTATAGCGTTTGGTCGTGACCGGGGAGAGCGTGACGAGCATGACGGACAGCACGGACGCCACACTGAACGGCAGCAGAAGGCTCACGGCCCAGCAGATCGCCGACGATCTGCGTGAGCGCATCAGGTCCGGGCAGCTCAAGCCGGGCGAGCAGCTCCCGACGCAGGCCGCGCTCGCCGAGGAGTTCGGCGTGGAGCGCGGCACGGTCCGCCAGGCCCTCCAACTCCTGCAAGGCGACGGCCTGTTGAGCAATCGCAGCAAGGGGGCGCCGCCGCGTATCGCCCCCTCGGGCACCGCCCGGGACGAGCCGCAGCCCTCGATGGTCGCGCTCGCGCCCCGGCTCGTCGAGGCGTTCGCCTCCCCGCAGGTGCGCATCGACGCCGTGTGCATGACCTCCGAGACGCTGATGCTGGCGCTCGGCGAGCCGCTGCGCCTGATCCATGAGGGCCGGCTGTGCCCCGAGTCCGTCGACGTACGCATCCTGCTGCCCAGCCGCGACATCGACCTCGCGTTCCCCGTGCCGGTGGGGGAGGGCGCGGGCGGCGCGGGCCAGGACGAGGAGGCGGCCGTCCACGAGCGCTGGCTAGCCACGCGCAACGCCCAGGGCCAGGTCCTGCGGCACAACCTGCGCTCGCTGCGCTCCTCGCACGGCATCGACGTACGGGTGACGTTCCGGGCGCTGCCGTTCACCCCGCCGGTCAAGCTGTACCTGCTCAACGACTCCGAGGCGCTGCTCTCGTACTACATGGTCACGCGGCGCGAGGAGGAGATCGACAGCGGGACCACGCTGGAGATGTACGCGGCGACCGGCACGCAGGCCCTGCTGTTCTCCTTCGAGAAGCGGGCCGGGCACCGGGACCGGGCGTTCGTGGAGGAGTCGCGGAAGTGGTTCACCGCCCTCTGGGAAACCATCACGTCCGACCTGACACTCAGCTAGTGATGTCGCCGGTGACCTTCGCAGGTGACTTCCGCTAGTGACTTCCGACGTGAGGCAGGAGACTGGCCGGGTGGCTGAAGAGACGCACTCCTTCCGGGGACCGAGTGAGCTGTCCGCGCTGGTCAAGGGCGCGCGGGTCGTGCTCTTCGACTTCGACGGGCCGATCTGCCGGCTGTTCGCGGGGCGGCCCGCGCCGCTCATCGCGCGCGAACAGGTCGACTGGCTGGACGCGCAGGGCCTCGGCGACGTCCTCGACCCCCGCGAGCGCGAGGACGAGGACCCGCATGCCGCGCTGCGCAGCCTGGGGCTCAAGCGCCGGGGCAGCGACCTCGTCGTGGAGATGGAGAAACGTCTCACCGAGCAGGAGCTGCGCGCGGTGCGTTCCGCCTGGCCCACGCCCCACGCCGACCCCCTCATCCGCACCTGGAGCGCGGTCGGCGTCCGGCTCGCCGTCACCACCAACAACGCGCCGGAGGCCGCCCGCAGCTACCTCAGGTCCCGGGGCCTCGACGGCTGTTTCGAGCCGCACATCTACGGCCGCACCCAGGACCTCAGCCGCCTCAAGCCCGACCCGTACTGCCTGCTGCGCGCCCTGCGGGCGATGGGCGCGGCGCCCGCCGACGCCCTGATGATCGGGGACACGCCCACCGATCTGGCGGCGGCGCGGGCGGCCGGGGTGCCCTTCCTCGGGTACGCGCGCAACACCCGTAAGGAGGCGGTGCTGCGGACCGCCGGCGCGGCGCATGTGACGACGTCCATGGAGCCGCTGCTGACCCTCGTACGGGGCCGCTGAGCGGCGGCGCCCGGACCGCCCCGCCGGCCTGCATTCCCGTACGACAGGTGGAGTTGGCTGCCAACTGGCGTAGAGTTGCCAGAACTTGGCACGGCGGGACGGAGCACGTCGCGGTGAACGACGCGGAGAACGGCAGGCCCGGGGGCGGCCCCTCGGCGCGGACGACCGCCGAGGAGATGGCCGACACCCTGCGGGAGCGGATCAGGTCCGGTGAGCTGCGGGCCGGGGACCGGCTCCCGACGCAGGCGGCGCTCGCCGAGGAGTTCGGCGTGGAGCGCGGCACGGTCCGCCACGCCCTCCAGCGCCTCCAGGCCGACGGCCTGCTCACCAACGTCAGCAAGGGCAGCCCGCCGCAGGTCGCCGACGTGCCCGCCGAGCCGGTGCGCCGGCAGTCGGCGCGCAGCATCCTCGGCCCGCGGCTGGTCGAGGCGTTCGCGCGCGAGGACGTCCGCATCGACGTCGAGTGCCTGACCGCGGAGACCCTGATGCTGGCCCTCGGCGAGCCGCTGCGCCATGTGTACGAGGGGGTGAGCCGGCCCCGCTCGGTCCGCGTACGGGTGCTGCTGCCGAGCCTCGCCCAGGACCTCGACTACCCGGCGCCGCCCGGCGGGTGGGGGCAGGACGTGGCCCTGGACAAGGCGGTACGGGAGCGCAGCCGGGTCCAGCAGGAGGCCCAGATGACGGTCCTGCGCAGCAACCTGGCGGGCCTGCGCCGCACCGGCACCGACGCGGAGGTCGCGTTCCGCTTCCTGCGGGGGACGCCGTCGCGGAAGGTGTATCTGCTGAACCGGGCGGCGGTGCTGGTGGGGCACTACGTGCCGGGGGTCTTCGAGCGGGAGGTCGAGGAGTATCCGGGGGCGGCGGATGTGCGGTTGCTGGATGTCGTCGGCTTCGAGACGCAGATGTTCGTCTTCGACCAGCGCGAGGGGGCGCGGGACGCGGACTTCGTCGCAGCCGAGCAGGCCATGTTCGACGCCCGCTGGGACCACGTGTCCTTCGGACCTCAGGCCTGAACCAGCGCGATGGCGAAGAGTGCGGCGGCGACGGCGGCCCAGGCCGACGACCGGCGCTCCGCCGACAACAGCAGCAGGAAAGCGGCCATGAGCAGCATGCCGGGCAGCCCGTAGGCGGACTGGACGAACCGGTCGAGCGCGTAGCTCAGCAGGGGCGGTGCCAGGGGGAGAACGGTGTTCATGGGTTCATTCCTCACGAAGGGCCGGCTCGGGTCCGGCGCAGCGGTCTGGTCATCGTCAACTTCCGGTCCAATTGGACTGGTTGGACTGATGAGGTGTTCCCCTCCCTGACAGATCGTTAATCAACCTGCTTGTACAGCAGGGAAGTTGACTGGATCCGGCACGGAAGCGGTCCGCTGTGGGTACCTTCCGGGCATGGACAACGTGCGAGGCGACGCCCCCGGCGGCCGGGAACTCTTCCGCGTCGTGGAGGAGCTGCGCTCCCGGATGGCCGCGGGTGTCTATCAGCCGGGCGCTTTCCTGCCCGCCCAGCGCGCCCTCGCCGGCGAGCTGGGTGTCTCGCGGGACACCGTCCAGCGCGCCCTGACACAACTGGCCGGTGAGGGGCTCGTCGAGGCGCGGCAGGGCAGTGGCACCCGGGTCCTGAGCCCCCCGCGGGTGCAGTCCGTGACGGCGCCGGCCGCCAAGGGAGGGCGGGCCACGCTCCAGGACTGCTTCGACGAGGCGTTCCGCCGCGACGAGGTACGCGTCGACGCCTACTCGCTGACCGCGGAGAGCCTGGACATGCAGATACGCGGCCAGCTCCTGCGCATCAGGACGGGCGAGTCACCCGCCCCGCGCGGCATCGTCGTGCGGCTGCTGCTGCCCAGTCCGACGCTCGACGCGCCCTACCCCCGCGCCGTGGACGAGGAGCCGGGGGGCTCGGGCACCGCGCGGCTGCGGGCGCGGCTCGGGGAGATCACGGCGCGGCACACCCGGTCGCTGCGCATGGCGCTGTTGCAGATCGCGGCGGAGGGGCTGGTCGAGCGGGCGGAGTTCGAGGTCCGGTACGTGGCCCTGACACCGGTCTTCAAGCTGTATCTGATCGGTGGCGGCCAGGCCCTGCACGGCCCGTACCAGATGGTCCGGCGGCCCATCGTGCTCAGCGACGGGGACGTGCTGCAGGCCCTGGACGTCAAGGGTGTCGGCGCGCCGCTCACGCATTATGTCGCCGACGACGACTCCGCATCGCGCGGTTCGGTCTTCGTGCGGACGTGGCAGGACTGGTTCGACTCGGTCTGGAGCGAGCTGGCGCTCGACACGAGCGGCCCCGGATCGAACAGGGAAGGGCGGAACTGATTTTCGCCGCGTGCAGCGGTCGTGGCGCGCCCGCCCCGCCGGTACCGTGGGCTCGTCAGCGGCCCGTCGTGTGAGGCACCACCAGGAGCGGCCAGTGGGCGCACCTCTCGCCCCCAGTCCCGCCAGGCCGGAGACGGCCGAGGAACTCTGGGACAGCACCGCCGCGCCCCCCGGGAGCCCCGGCACCCGGCTCGGCGGCCACCACCACGTCAACCGGGTGGTCGAACTGGACGCGGCGTTCGCCGGCCGGCTCGGCAGGGACCCCGGCGAACGGGTCCTCCTGCGCCGCCGCCGCGCCGAGGCGGCCCCCGTGGTGCTGCGCGCCGTATCGGACGAATCGACGCTGCTGGCC
Organism: Streptomyces sp. NPDC107550; assembly: GCF_055639095.1. NCBI lineage: Bacteria > Bacillati > Actinomycetota > Actinomycetes > Kitasatosporales > Streptomycetaceae > Streptomyces > Streptomyces sp. NPDC107550. The sequence goes on along the minus strand of NZ_JBVKBC010000038.1, from coordinate 7,632 downwards.
GCCCTCGGCGACAGCCTGCCTCACGCGCCGCGCCTGCTGCTCCGCGGCGGCCGCACCGCCGTGCACACCTTCGTGCCCGGTGAGCCCCTCGCCGCCTTCAGCGCCCCGGGCAAACCCGTCGACGCCCTGGCGGTCGAGGTGCTCGCCGCCCTGCTCGCCTCCTTCGCCCGGGTGCCCGCCGAGCGCCTGCCGCTGGGGGCGGACACGCGGCGCCGCGACGGGGACGGCCGGGCCTTCCTGCGCTCCCTCGCCCTCGCCGCCGACGACCGGATCCGCCGCCCGAACTGGGCGGAGTACGGGGGCCTCTTCGTCGCCCTCGGCGTCCACGCCGACGCCCTGTGGCGCTTCGCCGACCGCGTCCCCGAGCTGCGCCCCCGCCCCTTCGGCCTGCTCCACGGCGATCTGCACCGCGAGAACGTGATCTGCGCGCCCGGCGCGGGCGTCCCGACCGCCTGCGTCGACTGGGAACTCGCCCTGTACGGCGACCCGCTGCACGACCTCGCCATCCATCTCGAACGCATGGACTACCCGCGCGAGCAGCGGGCCGATGTCGTCGAGCAGTGGCGGCGCGCGATGGCGAGGGTGCGGCCAGGCGCCGTCGCGGGCCTCGACCGGGACCTGCGGCACTTCATCGAGTTCGAGCGGGCCCAGTCCGTGTTCCCCGACGTCATCCGGGCGGTGCGCCTGCTGGGCCGGACGTTCAGCGAGGCCGCGCTGGAGCGGGCCGCCGCCGAGGTGCACCGGGCGCTGGTCGCGGCCGAGGGCCCGCTCAGGCTGCGCGGGGTGCCCGGCCCGGAGACCGTCGTACCGCTGCTGCACCGCTGGCGAGCCGCGCGTGACCTGCGCGAGCACGGCCGGGCCCGCACCTGGGCCGTCAACTGGGAGAGCGACGCGCGCGTGCCGACCCGCTCCGCCTTCCCGGCGGAGGCCGTCGAGCGGGCCCTGTGGACCGAGGGCGCCGCCCCCGCCCGGTGCGTCTTCAAGGGCACCGCCCACCTGGGCACCCTCGTACGGGTCGAGGGCCTCCCCGGCGCGGTCATGGTCCGCCGCAAGGTGGCCTCCGTGAGCCCGGTCGAGCCCCGCTTCCTCGACGAGCACGCGGTGCTGCGCGCCATCGAGGACTCGGGCGCGCCCGTCAGCGCGCCGCGCGTCCTCGCCCTCGGCACCAGCGACTTCGGGGACCGCTTCACCATCCACTCCTACGAGGGCCCGGACGACCTCGGACGCAGGCCGCGCCACCCTGTCCACGGGCTGCTGCCGGGCGAGGCGAACCATCTGGTCGACCAGTTGTGCGCCCTGGCACGCGTGGACGCGCGGCCTCTCGCTCAGGACATGGGGGGCGACGGCTTCTACGCCTGGCTCAGCGGCCGGCTCGTCGCCATGGTGGCCGGCTTCTCGGAGCGCTCGCGGCGGTTCGCGGCCCGGCTCGGTCTCCCCGACGCCGCCGACCTCGGCGAACGGCTGCTCGCCCACCGGGTCACCGAGCGCCCCCACGTGCTGCTGCACGCCGACCTCAACCCGTGGAACCTGGTGCGCCACGAGCGCGGCTTCGGCCTCACCCTCATCGACTGGGAGATGGCGATGGTGGGCGACCCGCTGTACGACCTCGTACGGCACATCCACCTCACGCCGACCACCCGGGAGGTCCGGGAGCGGATGTACGCGCGCTGGGCGGAGCGGATGCCGGAGCGCATGACCGGGGACTGGGAGCCGGACCGGCGCGTCTACCAGGGCTTCGAGCGGGTGCGCTCGGCGTACGTGGACCTGGACCGGCTGGTCACCGGCGCCGGCCTGGACGCGCCCAACGTGCGGCGGGCCGTCGGCTCGTTCGAGACCACCCTGCGCCGGGCGCTGACCTGGCTGGGGGCCGGCCAGGACGGGGTGACCCCGGGCAACCCCTATCTGGCGCTCGCCCTGTCCCGCGCGGGTGAGGAGACGCAGGCGCCCGCCGGGAGCCCCGTACCCTCCTCCCCATGACCACCCCCCACCCCCCGACCGCGGCGGCCCCGGCGGTTTCGTTGCGGGAGTTGAAGAAGGTGCGGACTCGGGAGAAGTTGTCCGAGACCGCCGTGCGGCTGTTCCTGGAGAAGGGGTACGAGAGCGTGTCCGTCGCCGAGGTGGCCGCCGCCGCCGAGGTGTCGAAGCCGACGCTGTTCCGGTACTTCCCGACCAAGGAGGACCTGGTCCTGCACCGGTTCGCCGACCACGAGGACGAGGCGGCCCGGGTCGTGCGGGCGGGCCGCGCGGCCGGTCAGGCGCCGCTCACCGCGTTGCGCCGCGCCTTCCTCGACGGCCTCGCGCGCCGCGACCCGGTCACCGGCCTGTGCGACCACCCGGCCGTCCTCGCGTATCTGCGCCTGCTGTACGGCACACCGTCGCTCGTCGCCCGCATGTACGGGTATCAGGAGCGGTCCGCGCGGGCGCTCGCCGCGGCCCTGGGCGGGCCCGCGAGTGAAGCCCCCTCGGCGAGCGATACCCCGCCCGCGACCGACATACCGCTCCCCGCCGTCGAGGCGCGGCTCGCCGCCGGGCAGATCGTCGCCGTGCAGCGCATCCTCGCCGAAGACAACGTCCGCCGGATCACGGGCGGCGAGCCGCTCGCCGCGGTGGAGGCGGACGCGGTGGCCGCCGCCGACGCCGGGTTCCGGCAGCTGGGGGAGGGCCTGGGACACCGGTACGGGTGACCAACCGGCTGACAATGCAGGCTGGCCAAACCCGGTCAATAATTTAACTCGGTTACGTTATCGTGGGGCGTATGACCGAGCCCCACCCCGCGCTGCGCGCCGAGCGCCGCTACCACGACACCTGCCGCGCCGCCCTCGCCGCCATGCTGGAGGGCGCCGACCAGCAGGTCGTCATCGGGGAGAACGCCTCCGCGTCCGGCGCCGACGCCGAAGTCCTCGGTTACGAACTGCGCACCCGCGCCAAGGGACTGCGCGAACTCCCGCGCGCGCCCGCCTTCTTCGGCCGCCTCGACTTCGCCGCCGACCCCGAGGCGGCCGGCGACCACGCGGGCCAGCGCTACCACATCGGCCGGCTGCGGATCAGCGAGCACCCGGCCGCGCCGCCGCTCGTCGTGGACTGGCGGGCGCCCGTGTCCCGGGCGTTCTACCAGGCGAGCGCCGCCGATCCCCAGGGTGTGGACGTGCGCCGCCGGTTCGGCTGGGCGCCCGGCGCGAGCGGCGACGACGCCGACGACCTCACCGCCCTGGAGGACGAGCACCTCACCGCCCCCCGCCCGGACGCCCCCGCGGACAGCCGCATCCTCACCGGGGAGATCGAACGCCCCCGCGTCGGCCCCATGCGCGACATCGCCGCGACCATCCAGCCCGACCAGGACGACCTCGTCCGTGCCCCCGCGACCGAGAGCGTCTGCGTGCAGGGCGCCCCCGGCACCGGCAAGACCGCCGTCGGCCTGCACCGCGCCGCGTACCTGCTGTACACGTACCCGAACAAGCTCCAGCGCGGCGGCCTGCTGATCCTCGGGCCCAACCGGACGTTCCTCACGTACATCTCGGCCGTGCTGCCCGCGCTCGGCGAGAGCGGGGTACGGCAGTGCACGGTCGAGGAGATGCTCGGGCGCGGCGAGGCGCGGGCCGCCGACGAACCGGCCGCCGCCCTCGTCAAGCACGACGCCCGCATGGCCCGCGTCCTGCGCCGCGCCCTGTACGCCCGCGTCCCCGCCCCCACGGACGCCCTCACGGATACCGACACCGGCACCGGCACCGGCACAGGCGCAGACACCGGCCCCGTGACCGAGCCGCTCGCCGTGAAGGACGACGGCGTCTGGTGGCGGGTGCCCGCCGACGAGCTGAACCGGATCGTGCGCGAGGTCCGCGCCCAGGACCTGCCCTACCTCACCGGCCGCGAACGCGTCCTCAGCCGTGCCGTACGGGCCCTGCGCGAGCGCGCCGAGCGGCGCGGCGCCACCGTGAACCGCGCCTGGGAGCAGCGCGTCGAACGCTCCCGGCCCGTCCGCGCCTACGCCGACGCGGTCTGGCCGCGCGTCCGCGCCGACGAGGTGCTGTTCTCCCTGCTCACCGACGCGGACGAACTGGCCCGCGCCGCCGCCGGCATCCTCGACCCGGCCGAGCAGGCGGCGCTGCTGGGTTCGCGCCCTGGCCGGTCCGTGCGGTCCGCCACGTGGACGCCCGCCGACCTCGTGCTCCTGGACGAGATCGGCGGGCTGCTCCAGCACCCCGAGGGCTACGGCCACATCGTCGTCGACGAGGCGCAGGACCTCTCCCCGATGCAGGCGCGGGCCATCGCGCGGCGCGCGGAGTTCGGCTCGCTGACCGTGCTCGGCGACCTCGCGCAGGGCACCGAGCCGTGGGCGGCCCGCGACTGGCCCGCGCTCCTCGCCCACCTCGGCCGGCCGGACGCCCCCGTCGTGCCGCTCACCCTCGGCTTCCGCGTCCCGGCGGCCGTCCTCGCCCTCGCCGAACGCGTCCGTGCCCGCCTCGAGGTCGACGTGCCGCCCGCCCGTTCCCTGCGCCGCGACGGCGACGTCACCCTCACCCGGGTCGGCGCGGTCGGCGAGGGCGTCGCGGACGCGGTGCGCCGGGCGTGCGCCACCGAGGGCTCCGTCGGCGTGCTCGCCGCCGACGCGCACGTCCCCCTCGTACGGGACCTGCTCGCGGCGGCGGGCATCGAGGCGGGCGGCGCGCGCGACCTCGGGGCACGGGTCGCGGTGGTCGGCGCGAGCGAGGTCAAGGGCCTGGAGTACGACCACGTCGTCTTGGTCGAGCCCGCCGCCGTCGCCGCGGGCGAGCCCCGGGGCCTGTCCCGCCTCTACGTCGCCCTGACCCGGGCCGTCACCTCGCTCACGGTCCTGCACACGGCCCCCGAACCGTTCTGACCCGGGCCGGTTCGGCCCCAACCCCGGCCGCCGGCCTTCCCGTACGGCGGCAACGCCCTGTCGTACGTCACTTCCCCACGTACTCCGCCAGATGCTCGGCCGTCAGCGTGGAGCGGGCGGCGATCAGGTCGGCCGGGGTGCCCTCGAAGACGACCCGGCCGCCGTCGTGGCCCGCGCCGGGGCCCAGGTCGATGATCCAGTCCGCGTGCGCCATGACCGCCTGGTGGTGCTCGACGACGATGACGGACTTGCCGGAGTCGACCAGCCGGTCGAGCAGGGCGAGCAACTGCTCGACGTCCGCGAGGTGCAGGCCCGTCGTCGGCTCGTCCAGGATGTAGACGCCGCCCTTGTCGCCCATGTGCGTGGCGAGCTTCAGCCGCTGCCGCTCACCGCCGGACAGCGTCGTCAGCGGCTGCCCGAGCGTGAGGTAGCCGAGGCCCACGTCCGCCATCCGCTCAAGGATCTTGTGCGCGGCCGGGGTCCGCGCCTCACCCGCGCCGAAGAACTCCGCCGCCTGCGCGACCGGCATCGCCAGGACCTGCGCGATGTCCTTGCCGCCGAAGGTGTACTCCAGCACGGACGCCTGGAACCGCTTGCCCTCGCACTCCTCGCAGGGCGTCGCCACCCCCGCCATCATCGCCAGGTCGGTGTAGACGACACCGGCGCCGTTGCAGTTCGGGCAGGCGCCCTCGGAGTTGGCGCTGAACAGGGCCGGCTTGACCCCGTTGGCCTTGGCGAACGCCTTGCGGATCGGGTCGAGCAGACCCGTGTACGTGGCCGGGTTGCTGCGCCGCGAACCCCGGATCGGCGCCTGGTCCACCCGTACGACACCCTCCTCGTCCGGGATCGAGCCGTGCACCAGCGAACTCTTGCCGGACCCGGCGACGCCGGTGATCACGGTCAGCACGCCGAGCGGGATGTCGACGTCCACGTCCTTGAGGTTGTGCGTGCTCGCGCCCCGGATCTCCAGCGCGCCGGACGGCTCGCGCACACTGTCCTTGACCGACGCGCGGTCGTCGAGGTGGCGGCCGGTGACCGTGTCGGCGGCGCGCAGCCCCGCGACCGTGCCCTCGAAGCAGACCGTGCCGCCGGCCGTGCCCGCGCCGGGCCCGAGGTCGACGACGTGGTCGGCGATGGCGATGGCCTCCGGCTTGTGCTCCACGACGAGGACCGTGTTGCCCTTGTCGCGCAGCCGGAGCAGCAGGTTGTTCATCCGCTGGATGTCGTGCGGGTGCAGCCCGACGGTCGGCTCGTCGAACACGTACGTCACATCGGTGAGCGACGAACCGAGGTGGCGGATCATCTTCGTGCGCTGCGCCTCGCCGCCGGACAGGGTGCCCGAGGGGCGGTCGAGGGAGAGATAGCCGAGGCCGATCTCCACGAACGAGTCGAGCGTGTCGCCGAGAGCGCCCAGCAGCGGCGCCACCCCCGGCTCGTCCAGCCCGCGTACCCACCCCGCGAGGTCGCTGATCTGCATGGCGCAGGCGTCCGCGATGCTGACCCCGCCGATGGTGGAGGTGCGCGCGCCCTCGTTCAGCCGGGTCCCCTCGCACTCGGGGCAGACGCTGAAGGTGACGGCGCGCTCCACGAACGCCCGGATGTGCGGCTGGAGCGCGTCCACGTCCTTGGACAGCATGGACTTCTGGATGCGCGGGATCAGGCCCTCGTACGTGAGGTTGACACCGTCCACCTTGATCTTGGTGGGCTCCTTGTACAGCAGGTCGTGCAGCTGCTTCTTCGTGTACTTGGCGATCGGCTTGTCCGGGTCGAAGAAGCCGCAGCCGCGGAAGATCCGCCCGTACCAGCCGTCGACGCTGTAGCCGGGGACGGTCAGGGCGCCCTCGTTCAGCGACTTGGAGGCGTCGTAGAGCTGGGTCAGGTCGAAGTCCTGGACGCGGCCCCGGCCCTCGCAGCGCGGACACATGCCGCCCACGATGCTGAACGAGCGCCTCTCCTTGACCTCCTCGCCGCCCTTGCGGACGGTGACCGCGCCGGCGCCGCTGATCGAGGCCACGTTGAACGAGTACGCCTTCGGGGAGCCGAGGTGCGGGGTGGCGAGGCGGCTGAAGAGGATGCGCAGCATCGCGTTGGCGTCGGTGGCGGTGCCGACCGTGGAGCGCGAATCGCCGCCCATGCGCTGCTGGTCGACGATGATCGCGGTGGTCAGCCCGTCGAGGACGTCCACCTCGGGCCGGGCGAGCGCCGGCATGAAGCCCTGCACGAACGCGCTGTACGTCTCGTTGATCAGGCGCTGCGACTCGGCCGCGATCGTGTCGAACACCAGCGAGCTCTTGCCGGAGCCCGAGACGCCGGTGAACACGGTCAGGCGGCGCTTGGGGATCTCGATGTCGATGCCCTTGAGGTTGTTCTCGCGGGCGCCGTGCACACGGATCAGGTCGTGGCTGTCGGCGGGGTGGTCGGCCGGGTGGTTCGCCGGGCGGTCAGCCGAGCGGCCCGTCGGGTGGTCGGCCGGGTGGTCCGCCGTGGCGGGTGTCTTGCGTGGAGCCTTGCTCATCGTCTCTCCGTTGGCGCTTGCGTCAGCCGGTACGGCCCTCCGATCGTTCCCTTCGGGCCGGTACGCGGGCACGGGCTCGGGCTCGAACTCCGACTCGCTGACGCAGTATCCCCGCCCGGCGCCCCGCCGGTCGGCAGCCCGGGCCCCCGGCTGCCTCCCCACCGTAGGGCCTGTCCTTCGGATCATGCCGGGGTCGCGGGCTCTGGCACCGCACCTCGCGGCGTTGTCGTCGGTTGCCATGGCTCCGCCATGACGCCCT
>NZ_JBVKBC010000037.1:0-64643 GCF_055639095.1 Streptomyces sp. NPDC107550 | reverse complement strand
CTCAAGCAACTCCCATTCCTCATCAGTCAGTTCATGACGACGCACCATCACTCCATACTGCCCCCGGCACGACACTTTGACGACACGCCCTAGGGAGTTCTCCGGCGAGGGCCCCTTGCAGTGACCGTTCGCGCAGTTCCCCGCGCCCCTGGGGAGTCATCCGGCGGAGGCTGCTTGTAGCTGAGGTTGCGCAGTTCCCCGCGCCCCTATCGGGGCCCGGGGGAGGTGGCGACGCAGTCGCCCCTTCAGGGGCGCGGGGAACTGCGCACAACGGTCAGGACAGCCGACCTTCGCTGGAGGACTCCCCAGGGGCGCGGGGAACTGCGCGGGAAGCCCCACCGGGGCGGAAGGTGATCGGCGACCTCAGGGGTGCGGGATCGGGACCGCCGTGCCGGAGACCTGGACTCCCGCCTGCCCCGCCCGGAGGGCCACCCTGAGAACCCCGGGCCGCCCCATGTCCGCCCCCTGAAACAGCGTCAGTTCCACATCCCCCGCCCCCACAACCCCCCGCACCCGCAGATACGCCCCGAACGCCGCCGCCGCGGCCCCCGTCGCCGGATCCTCCACGACTCCGCCCACCGGGAACGGATCCCGCACATGGAACGTCGTCCCGTCCTCCCGCCACACGAGCTGAAGCGTCGTGAGGTCCAGCCGCCGCATCAGCGCGGCCAGCCGCTCGAAGTCGTAGGAGAGGTCCGCGAGCCGCGCCCGCGTCCGCGCCGCCAGTACGAGATGCCGGGCCCCCGCGTAAGCGATACGCGGCGGCAGTTCCGGGTCGAGGTCGGCGGCCGGCCAGTCCAGCGCGGCCAGCGCCTCCGCGAGATCGGCCTCGGCGACCTCCTCGACGTACGGCTCGACGGAGGTGAGCGTCGCGCGCGCGAGCCCGTCGGCGCCGGTGGCCACGGCGACCGGCACCTCGCCCGCCGGGGTGTGGAAGAGGAAGTCGCCGGTGCCGTCCCGCTCGGCGAGGGCGACCGCCGTGGCGACGGTCGCGTGACCGCAGAACGGCACCTCGGCCGCGGGGCTGAAGTACCGCACGGTGTGCGCGCGGGCCCCGGCCGCGCTCCCGGCGGGCGGCGCGGTCACGAACGCGGTCTCGCTGTAGCCGAGGTCCGCGGCGATCCTCAGCATGGCCGCGTCGTCGAGGCCGGCGGCGTCCAGGACGACGCCCGCCGGGTTGCCGCCCGCGGGGTCGGAGGTGAAGGCGCTGTAGCGCAGCACATGGGTCATGCCCGCATTCTCGTCCGCGCGGCGCCGGCGTGGACGGCCGGGAGGGGGCGGCCCCGCGGCGCCGCCGCGGAACCACCCCCTCCGTCCCCCCTGGCCCCCCCGGGCCATCGGTCAGTGGCAGCTGATGCCGCCGCTGCCCATGAGGTTCCACGAGCAGGAGTCGAGCTGGCTGCCGCTCGGCTTGATCAGGCGGGCCTTGTCGCCGGTGTTGTTCCACACGTACGCGCGCCGCCCCCAGTAGCGCACGCCGGACGCGTCGTCGCCCCGGCCGGTGCGGACCTTGACGGTCTTGCCGGCGCCGATCTTGTAGCTGCCGAAGGTGTACGTGTAGCCCGTGTTGTCCTTCAGCTTGTAGCCCTTGAGCTGGATCGCGGAGCGCGAGGAGTTGTGGATGTTGACCCACTCCGCGTTCAGCGAGGAGTTGCTCCGGTTGTCGGGGCCGGGGCTGTCGTACTGGATGTATCCGAGGTGCAGTCCGCCCTGGTGGGCCGAGGCGGGCGTCGCGGCGAGCAGGGTGCCCGCGAGAGCGGCGGCGGCGAGGACGGCCGGGGCCGCGGAACGTATGCGCAAGATGTGCTCCGGATGTGAAGTTCTCGTGGAGAACGTTGAGCATACGGCGCGGAGCATCCCCCGTCGGTACGGAAGGAAGAACTCCACTTGTGCAGATTCACCCCGCCGCCCGACAGGCGCCGCGCTCAGCCCCGCCCGACGTACGGCATGGCGGTGGCGAGGACCGTGGCGAACTGCACGTTCGCCTCCAGCGGCAGCTCCGCCATGTGCCGCACCGTACGCGCCACATCGGCCACGTCCATCACCGGTTCGGACGCCAGCTCGCCATTGGCCTGGAGGATGCCGGACTGCATCCGCGCGGTCATGTCGGTGGCCGCGTTGCCGATGTCGATCTGCCCGCACGCGATCCGGTACGGCCGCCCGTCCAGCGACAGCGACTTGGTCAGGCCGGTCAGTGCGTGCTTCGTCGCCGTGTACGCGATCGAGTGCGGGCGGGGCGTGTGCGCCGAGATGGAACCGTTGTTGATGATCCGCCCGCCCTGCGGCTCCTGCTCCTTCATCTGGCGGAACGCGGCCTGCGCGCACAGGAACGCCCCGTTGAGGTTGGTGTCGACGACGTGCCGCCACGCCTCGTACTCCAGTTCCTCCACCGGCACCCCGCCCGGCCCGAACGTACCCGCGTTGTTGAACAGCAGGTCCAGATGGCCGAACCCCTCGCGCACCGCCGCGAACAGCCGCGCCACGGCCTCCGGGTCGCTCACGTCCGTCACCACCGCGAGGGAGTCCGCGCCCGGCGCGAGGGCCGCCGTCTGTGCCAGGGGCTCCGGGCGCCGCCCGGCGAGGGCCACCCGCCAGCCGCCGCGCAGCAGTTCCAGGGCCACGGCCCGCCCGATGCCCGAACCCGCGCCGGTCACCACGGCTGTCCGGGCCCGTCCGGTGTGGCGCGCTTCGCGTTCCGTCCGATCGTCGATCATGTCGCTCATGGGGCCGCAGCGTAGGCCGGGACGGACATCCGCAGATCACCGATCCGCCATGTGGCTGTTGTGTACGCGACAGGCGGCCGTCGTCCCGGGCCACTGCAATCGCACTGACCGCACGACAGCCGTACCCGACAGCCGTCGTCAGGGGAGGGGTCCCATGCCGTACGTACCTCAGCACGCGCCCGCACTGCGGGCGGCCGCCCGGCACCTGGGCCGCCGCCGGTTCCTCACCGGCACCGGAGCCGCCGTCGCGCTCGCCTTCGCCGTGAACCTGCCCGGCACCGGCACGGCGGCCGCCGCCGAACTCGACGGCGCGAAGCTGCCCGCCGACCCGTTCACCCTCGGCGTCGCCTCCGGCGACCCGCTGCCCGGCTCCGTCCTGCTGTGGACCCGGATCGCGCCGAGCCCGTACGAGACCGGCGGCGGACTGCCCGCCAAGCGCGTCGCCGTGCGGTGGGAACTCGCCCTCGACGACCGGTTCCGGCGCGTCGTCAGACGCGGCACCGCGACCGCCCACCCCGAGTTCGACCACACCGTGCACGTCGAGGTCGAGGGCCTCGCGCCCGGCCGCGTCTACTACTACCGCTTCCGCGCGGGCGGCTTCGTCAGCGAGACCGGCCGCACCCGCACCGCGCCCGCCCTCGGCACCGAGGGCGGCGCCCTCACCCTCGCCGCCGTCTCCTGCCAGGCGTACCACGACGGCTACTTCACCGCGTACCGGCACCTCGCCGATGACGATGTCGATGTCGTCTTCCACCTCGGCGACTACCTCTACGAGTACGCCGTCGACGCCGCCGGAGGCGCCCGCAAGTACACCGACCGCGTGCTGCCCGCCGTCTTCAACCGCGAGACGGTCACCCTGGAGGACTACCGGCTGCGCTACGCCCTCTACAAGACCGACCCCGACCTGCGGGCCGCGCACGCCGCGCACCCCTTCGCCGTCACCTGGGACGACCACGAGACGGAGAACAACTACGCGGGCGACGTCTCCGAGGACGGCGACCCGCCCGCCGAGTTCCTGCTGCGCCGCGCCTCCGCGTACCGCGCGTACTGGGAGAACATGCCGCTGCGCCGGCCCCAGTTGCCCTCCGGGCCCGACGCCCGCCTGTACCGGCGGCTGCACTGGGGGCGGCTCGCCCAGTTCGACATCCTCGACACCCGGCAGTACCGCACCGACCAGGCCAACGGCGACGGCTGGAAAGCGCCGACGCCCGCGTCCGAGGCGGCCTCGCAGACGCTGCCCGGGTTCACGCAGGAGCGGTGGCTGATCGACGGGTGGCGGCGGTCGCGGGCCCTGTGGAACGTCGTGCCGCAGCAGGTCACGTTCTCCCGCCGGAACAACCCCGCCGCCGGGAACACCACGCTGTCCATGGACTCCTGGGACGGATATCCCGCCTCCCGCGAGCGGGTCCTGCGCGGGGCGGAGGCCGCCGGCGTCGAGAACCTCCTCGTCCTCACCGGGGACGTCCACGTCTCCTACGCCATGGACATCAAACGGGACTTCGCCGATCCCGGGTCGCGGACCGTGGGGGCGGAGATCGTCACGACGTCCGTCACGAGCGGGAAGGACGGGGTTGCGCGGCCGGCGAACTGGGCGGGGTATCTGGCCCGGAACCCTCATATGAAGTTCTACAACGGGTTGCGGGGGTACGCGACGGTTCGCCTTTCCGGCGGGGAGGGGGAGGCGGTCTTCAAGACGGTCTCCGGGGTGAGCCGGCCGGGGGCTCCGCTCGGGGTGGCGGGGGTGTTCGCGTTGCGCGCGGGCGAGCCGGGGCTCCGGCCGTCGTGAGTCGGGCGGCTTCATCGTCTGACGGCCCCGTCGTGGCTGGCCGCGCAGTTCCCCGCGCCCCTGGGGAGCCTTCCAGCGGAGGCCGGCTGCCCTGAACGTCGCGCAGTTCCCCGCGCCCCTGACGGGGCGCTGCCCCTTGGTGTCGTCGTTCACCTGCGGGTCGGTCGTGGCTGGTCGCGCAGTTCCCCGCGCCCCTGGGGAGCCTTCCAGCGGAGGCCCGCTGCCCTGAACGTTGCGCAGTTCCCCGCGCCCCTGGAGGCGGGGCTTCGCCCCTGCCTCCCCCGATAGAGGTAGCGCACGAAGTGCGCACCGAAGGGGCGCGGGGAACTGCGCGAGAAGCCCCACCGGCCGTCAGGCAACGAACCACGGGCAGGCCCACTACCTCAGGGGCGCGGGGAACTGCGCGACCAGCCCGAGTGGGCCCGCAGAGGGAGACAGGCCCAGGGCGATTTCAGGTCACCGCATCCGCAGGCAGGTGGACGCCCGCTGACGCCCGGACGCGGTCCAGCGTGCGCATGACCGCAAGCGTGCCCGTCAACGGGACGAGGGAAGATTCCACCGCACCCCCGCGCAGGCACCTCATCACCTCCCGCGCCTCATGGCGAAGGGAAGAACGAGGCCCGTCCGAGGGCGCCGCCACGAACTCCTCCGGCTCCCTCCCCTCCCGCCGCAGAACGAACCGCTCCGGGTAGAAGAACCCCTCCGGCACATCGATCCGCCCCGAGGAACCCGTCACCGACGCCGTCACCCCCGTACCCGCGTTGATCGCACAGTGCAGAACCCCCCGCGCCCCGCTCGCCCACGACAACAGCATCCCGGTCTGGAGATCGACCCCCTCGGGCGACAACTGGGCCGACGCGGCGACCTCCTCCGGCTCCCCGAGGAGCAACTGCGCGAACGACACCGGGTACACCCCGAGATCCAGCACCGCGCCACCCCCTTGCGCGGGGTCCCGGAGCCGGTGCGAGGCGGGGAAGGGCCCGGCGAGCCCGAAGTCGGCCTGCACGGTGCGCACCTCACCGATCGCCCCGTCGTCGACCAGCGCCTTCAGCCGCCGTACGAGGGGGTTGCAGTACATCCACATCGCTTCCATGAGGAAGACGCCGCGGGCCCGCGCGAGGGCGACCAGTTCCTCCGCCTCCCGCGCGTTCAGCGTGAACGCCTTCTCGCACAGCACCGCCCGCCCCGCGTCCAGGCACAGCCCGGCCGCCTCCCGGTGCGCGGAGTGCGGCGTGGCGACGTACACCACGTCCACGTCCTCGTCGGCCGCGAGCGAGGCCCAGTCGCCGTACGCCCGCCCGATGCCGAACCGGTCCGCGAACGCCTTCGCCGACGCCTCCGAGCGGGACGCCACGGCCACCACCTCCGCGTCCGGCAGCTCCAGCAGGTCCGCCGTGAACGTCGCCGCCATCCCGCCGGTCGCCAGAATCCCCCACCGCACCCGATCCACCGCCATGCCCACCCACTCCACCCAAGTTGGTCTCGACCACTGCGCAGAGCTGAGAGCATAGGTAATCGCACGTACGACCGGGAGAGTCGAAGGGGAACGGGGAGCGCAGCGATGGCGGACAGCGGGAGCACGACCGACCGGACGACACCCCCCAGCCCGCCGGCGCGAAAGGCACCCCCGAGCCCGCCGACGCAGAAGGCACCCCCGAGCCCCCCGGCGCGGAAGGCACCTCCGCCCGCTGCCCGCGCGGCGGCGATCCGGACCGGGTTCCTCGTCACGCTCGTCCTCGGCGGCCTGACGGCCGTACCGCCGCTGTCCATGGACATGTACCTGCCGGCGCTGCCCCAGGTCACCGGCGCCCTGCACACCTCCGCCGCGACCGCGCAGCTCACCCTCACCGCGTGCCTGACCGGCATGGCGCTCGGGCAGCTCGTCGTCGGCCCGATGAGCGACAAGTGGGGCAGGCGCCGCCCGCTCCTGATCGGCCTGCTCGTCTACGTCGCCGCCACCGCGATCTGCGCCCTCGCGCCGAACGCCGCGCTGCTCATCGCCTTCCGGCTGCTCCAGGGCCTCGCCGGGGCCGCCGGCATCGTCATCGCCCGGGCCGTCGTCCGCGACCTGTACGACGGCGTCGCCATGGCCCGCTTCTTCTCCACCCTCATGCTGATCTCCGGCGTCGCCCCGATCGTCGCGCCGCTCATCGGCGGGCAGGTCCTGCGCGTCACGGACTGGCGGGGCGTCTTCGTCGTCCTCACCGGCGTCGGCATCGCGCTCACCGCCCTCGTGTGGAAGGCGCTGCCCGAGACCCTCGCCCCCGAGCACCGGCACGCGGGCGGCACCAAGGAAGCGCTGCGCACGATGCGCGGCCTGCTCGCCGACCGCGTGTTCGCCGGGTACATGATCGCGGGCGGCTTCGCGTTCGCCGCGCTGTTCGCGTACATCAGCGCCTCGCCGTTCGTCATCCAGGAGATCTACGGGGCCTCGCCCCAGACCTTCAGCCTGCTGTTCGGGCTGAACTCCGTCGGCCTGATCGCCGCGGGCCAGCTCAACGGCAAGGTCCTCGTCGGCCGCGTCAGCCTCGACAAGGTCCTCGCCGCCGGCCTCGGCCTGATCGTGCTCGCCGCCGCGTTCCTGCTGCTCGTGGCCTCCGGCGCGTTCGGCGCCCCGCGCGCCCTCGGCCTGCTGCCCGTCTCCGCCGGCCTGTTCGTGCTGATGGCGTCGATGGGCCTCGCCACCCCCAACACCAACGCGCTCGCCCTGCTGCGCACCCCGCACGCCGCCGGCTCCGCCTCCGCGCTGCTCGGTACGACCTCGTTCCTCATCGGCGCCATCGCCTCGCCGCTCGTCGGCATCGCGGGCGAGCACACCGCCGTGCCGATGGCGCTGGTCCAGCTCGTGTGCGGGCTCGCCGCCGCCGGCGCCTTCCTCGGCCTGTGCCGCCCCTGGCAGCGCTCCGCCTCCGCCCCGGCCGGGGAGGTGACGGAGCCCTGAGCAGCCCCGCGCGCCTCAGACGCGGCACGCCCGCACGGGCCGGCCTCGACCCCGCACAGCTCACCCGCCTCGTCCGTGACGTACGGCTGCTGCCCGAGGGCCCGAGCCCCTGGTGCGCGGGCGCCGTCCTCGTCGCGGGGCGCGGGCCGGTCATCGCCGCCGAGGCCGCCTGCGGCTGGGCCGTGCGCTACAAGGCGTACGACGACAAGACCGGCCGGGGCGTCGAACTGCCGGCCGACGCGCGCGTCCCGATGACCGTGGACACGCCCTTCGACCTGGCCTCCCTCACCAAGCTGTTCACGTCCGTCGCCGCCGTGCAGCAGATCGAGCGCGGCACCCTCGGCATCGACGCGAAGGTCGGCGCCTACCTCCCCGACTTCACCGGCGCCGCCCGGCACGGCGTCACCGTCCGCCAGCTCCTCACCCACACCTCGGGCCTGCGCCCCGAACTGCCCCTGTACGACGCCTCCGACACCGCCGCCCGCATGGCCGCGCTGCGCGCCGAGGCACCCTCGTCGGCGCCGGGGGAGTACCGCTACTCCGACCTCAACATGCTGCTGCTCCAGCACGTCCTCCAGCGCCTCACCGGCCGCCCCCTCGACGTCCTGATCCGCGACGGCATCACCCGGCCCCTCGGCATGCACGCCACCTCGTTCGGGCCCCGCCCCGAGGCCGCCGCCACCGAGGACCAGCAGCGGCCGCGCGCCAAGGCCGACCGGGGCATGCTGCGCGGCGAGGTCCACGACGAGAACGCGTGGGCGCTCGGCGGCGTCGCCGGGCACGCCGGCCTCTTCTCCACCGCGCACGACCTCGCCGTCCTGTGCCGCGCCCTGCTCGGCGGCGGCTCCTACGGCCCCGCCCGCATCCTCGGCCCCGACCTCGTCGACCTCATGCTCCGCGCGCCCGGCCTCGGCTTCCTCGTCGACCAGCCCTGGTTCATGGGCGAACTCGCGGGGCGCGGCGCGGCGGGCCACACCGGGTTCACGGGGACGTCCCTGGTCATCGACCCGGCCACCGACACGTTCCTCGTGCTGCTCGCCACCACCGTCCACCCGCGCAGGCGCGCCGCCGACAGCGGGCCGCGCGCCGCCGCGGCCACCCGCCTCGCCCGGGCCGTCGCCCCGCTCGGTGCCTTCTGAGGATCCGGCGCCTTCTAGACTTCACGGGTGAACGCCCCGCTCCCCTCCGCCTCCCACGACCCCGCCGACACGCTGCGCTCGGCGCTCGCCGCGCTGCTCGACGGACTGCCGGCCGCGCAGGCGGCGCGCGCCGTCGAACGGCTCATCGAGACCTACCGGGGCACCACCCCGACCGACGCGCCGATCCTGCGGGACCGCGCGGACGTCGTGGCGTACGCCGCGTACCGGATGCCGGCCACGTACGAGGCCGTGTGCGCGGCCCTCGGCGCCCTCGCCGACGCGGCCCCCGAGGACTGGGCGCCCGCCGGGCACCTCGACATCGGCGGCGGCACGGGGGCGGCGGTCTGGGCGGCCCGTACGGTGTGGGGGGCCGGGCGGCCGACGACCGTACGGGACTGGGCGCGGCCCGCGCTCGAACTCGGGCGGCAGCTCGCTTCGTCGGACCCGGTGCTGAAATCCTCCGTCACCTGGGAAGCGTCCCGCATCGACGCGTCCGCCTTGCCGGCGACGGACCTCGTCACCATCTCCTACGTCCTGAAGGAACTCACCGGCGCGGACCGGGACGCCCTCATCGACTCCGCCGCCTCCGCCGCGACGGGGGCCGTGGTCGTCGTCGAGCCCGGGACGCCGGACGGGTACGCGCGGATCATCGCCGCCCGCGAGCGGCTCATCGGCGCCGGGTTCCATGTCGCCGCGCCCTGCCCGCATGACGGGGGGTGTCCGATCGTGCCGGGGGAGGACTGGTGCCACTTCGCTGCGCGGGTCAGCCGGTCTTCTCTGCACCGGCGGATCAAGGGCGGGTCGCTGCCGTACGAGGACGAGAAGTTCTCGTATGTCGCCGCTACGAGGTTTCTTCCCGGGGGGAGGGGAGGCGGGCGGGTGGTGCGGCGGCCTCTGCTCCGTAAGGGGCAGGTTTTGCTCGACCTGTGTGAGCCGGAGGGGCGGTTGGCTCGTGCCACGGTCACGAAGAAACAGGGCCCCCTGTACAAACAGGCCCGCACCACAACATGGGGCAACACCTGGCCCCCGGCCCCCTAGGCACTCATTCACCTGTGGGTGGGTGGGTGGCTGATCGCGCAGTTCCCCGCGCCCCTGACGGGGCACACCTGTACGTGGCCACCCGCGGGTGGGTGGGGGCTGGTCGCGCAGTTCCCCGCGCCCCTTTGGGGCACGATCGTGCGTTGTTTTCTGCGGGCGGGTGGGGCTTCTCGCGCAGTTCCCCGCGCCCCTGAAGCATGCACTTCGTGCAGCTTCCCCTCAGAGGGAAGCGGGGCTTCGCCCCAGCTTCCCGGCGGGGGCGGGCGACGAAGTCGCCCCTCCCGCTGCCTCCCGGGGGGAGGGTGCGGCGAAGCCGCCCCTCCAGGGGCGCGGGGAACTGCGCGAGCAACCACGACGAAAGTCGAGGATCGCCACCGGGCGGAGCCACCCACTCACCTAGGGGCGCGGGGAACTGCGCGATCAGCCACGACGGGTCGGCAGACGAGAACATCAGGGGCGCGGGGAACTGCGCTGGACGGGCCGGGGCTGAGACACCGTTCCCCCTTAACGGTCCCGGAGTTCGAGCGTGGCGCACTTCACCGAACCGCCCCCTTTCAAAAGCTCCCCGAGATCGACCCCGACCGGCAGGAACCCCCGTTCCCGCAACACCCCGAACACCCCCACCGCCCCTTGCGGCACAAGCACATGCAGCCCGTCGGAGACGCAGTTGAGCCCGAAGGCGACGGCGTCCGCCTCCTCGGCGACCACCGCGTCGGGGAACAGCCGCCGCAGCACGGCCTGACTCCCCGCGGAGAACGCCGCGGGGTAGTACATGACCTCGTCCCGCGCGTCGTCCAGCACGGCCAGCGCCGTATCCAGGTGGTAGAAGCGCGGATCGACGAGATCGAGCCCGATGACGGGCCGCCCGAAGAACTCCTGCGCCTCGCCGTGCGACAGCGGCGACGCCCGGAACCCCCGCCCGGCGAGCACGTACGACGCGGTGACGGCGAAGTCCCCCTCGCCCTCGTTCACATGCACCGGCTCCCGCACCTCCGCGTACCCGCGCGAACGGAACCACTCCAGATGCGCGACCGCCTCCGGTTCCCGCTGTGGATGCGCGAACCGCGCGCCGAGGACCCGCCCGTCCACGACGGTCGCCCCGTTCGCGGCGAACACCATGTCGGGCAGCCCGGGCCGCGGTTCGAGGACCTCCACCTCGTGCCCGAGCGAGCGGTACCGGTCACGCAGGTCCTCCCACTGCGCGACGGCGAGCGGAACGTCGACGGGTTTCGCCGGGTCCATCCACGGGTTGATCGAGTACGTGACCTCGAAGTGCGCCGGTGGGCACATCAGATAGCGCCGGGGTGTGGCGCGGCGTACGTCGGCACGCGGAGTAGGCAATGAGGGCTCCTCACGACCGCAGGGACTGTTGACGCCCATGGTGCGGCCGAGGGAGCCCTCGGGGATGTGAACCGAACGGGTGGTTCCCGGGGGGCCCGGGCCGCCGCGGTCACGACGAGCCGGACGCGTCCCGCCCCTCGCGCAACATCCGCAACAACTCCCGCTTCTGTGCCGCCGGATCGACAGGCGCCCCGCCCCCGCGTCCCCCGCGCCCGCCGCCGCGCAGCGCCGTGCGGGAGAGCTTGCTGCGGGTGCCGCCGACGCCCAGCATGCCGTCTGCTCCGCCTCGGGTCATGGGGTACCTCCTCAGGAAAGTGACGATACGTATCGTCTCGTTCAATCGACACACTCATACTCGGCGAGACGGTCCGTCTTGTCAAGGGATTGTGAGACGGTACGTCTCGGCTTGCTCGCTGCTACATTCGAGACATGGCAGCCACCTCCAGCAGCGCCCCCGAGCCGAAGAAGACGGCCCCCGACTCCTCGCGCCGCAGTGAGCGCTCCCGCCGCGCGATCTACGACGCCGCCCTCGCCCTCGTCGGCGAGATCGGCTACCCGAGGACCACCATCGAGGGCATCGCCGCCCGCGCCGGCGTCGGCAAGCAGACCATCTACCGCTGGTGGGGCTCGAAGGCCGAGGTGCTGATGGAGGCGTTCATCGACCTCAACGAGCGCAACGCCCGCACCGCCGCGGAGAAGTACCCGGGCGCCACCCCTATCGACCCGGGCGGCCTGCCCGACACCGGCGACCTGGAAGCCGACCTCAAGCTCGTCCTGCGCGCCACCGTCGACGAACTCGCCGACCCCCGCTTCGACGTCCCCGCCCGCGCGCTCGCCGCCGAGGGTGTCGCCAACGAGGAGTTCGCCTCCGGCTTCATCGCCAAACTCCTCATGCCCGGCCTCGACCTGTACGCCGCCCGGCTGCGCGCCGCCCGCGACGCCGGTGAGCTGCGCGCCGACCTCGACCCGGAGATCGCCCGCGACCTGTTCGTCGCGCCGCTCGCCCAGCGCTGGCTCCAGCACACCGGGCCGCTCGACCACGCCTACGCCGACACCCTCGTCGAGTACGCCCTCCACGGCATCAGCGCGCGCCCCCGCCGGGACGCGTAGCCGCCAGCAGGCCCGGCGCGTCGGTGATCACGCCGTTGCAACCGAGCCGCAGCACTCGGTCCCGGTCGGCGGGCGTGTCCACCGTGTGCGCCCACACATGCGGCACCCCCGACCTGACCGCCCGTACGAGGTCCGCGTCGCGCGCCTTGTAGTCCATGTCGAGTACGTCGGCGAACCGCGCCCAGCGCGCCGGGCGGTCCGTGCGCATCTGCCGCGCCGAACGCCACACCTGCGCGATCAGGCCGAGCCGGTGCGCGCGCTCGGCGAGCGCCGGGTCGTTGGAGTTCACCAGCACCGAGCGGGTCAGGCCGCGCTCGCGGATCATCCGCGCGAGCCCCGGCAGGCTGTCGGGGTCCTTCGCCTCCAGCATGAGCACGATCCGGCCACCGAAGCGGTCCAATACCTCGGGCACGGTCGGCAGCCGCTCGGCTCGCCAGTGCCCGGGCAGCGCGCGGTTCGGCCGGACCCGTACCGCGTCCCAGCCGGCCCGGTCCAGGTCGCGGGCGCGGCCCTTGGCGTCGGTCGTACGGTCCAGCGTCGGATCGTGCAGGACGACGATCGTGCCGTCGCGCAGCATCCGCGTGTCGAAGTCGAGGACCTGGGCGGTGCCCCGGGCGTACGCGGCGGTCAGTCCCTCCATGCTGTTCTCGGGCACTTCGAGGGCGCCGCCGCGGTGGGCGGTGTACGTGACGCGGGGCAGGGAGTCCACGGTGACCCCGCCCCGGCCCAGCGGCGGGGCGAACGCGAGGCCCGCGAGGGAGAGGCCGACGGCGAGAGCGGCGACGGGCGCGGCTCTGAGGGCGAGACGCTGAGTGACCATGGCGCCCAAGCGTGACGTACAAAACGCCGCAAATCGGGCATCGACACTCCCGTGAGGTCACGGCCCGGCATCGCCCGCCGGGGGCCCGGCGACCCCGGATGCGGACGGTGGCCCCGGGGGGAGCAGGATGGTGGGAGCATGGGTGTCTCATCCGGCGTACGGCGGAGACGGCTCGACGGTGATGGTGAGGGGATCGATGGGCGCGGAGCATGACGGAAGCGGACTCACTGGCCTGGGCCGGTTCGTGCGGTGGCTGAAAGGCGCCCGCGGCCCGAAGGAGACCGTTCCCGACATGGACCGCGAGTCCCTGCTGCTGGCCGCCGCCGGGGCCGGGCTGCCGCTCGCGCCGGCCGCGTACCCCACGGACTACCGCTGCTCCTGCAACCGCGTCGGCTGCCCCACGCCCGGCCGGCACCCCGTCTCCTTCGCCTGGCAGACCCAGTCGACGACCGACCGCGCGCAGATCGAGCGCTGGGCGCGGCATCAGCCGCAGGCCAACTTCATCACCGCCACCGGCATGGTCCACGACGTCCTCGACGTGCCGGTCGCGGCGGGGCGTGAGGCGCTGGAGCGGCTGCTGGCCGGCGGGGTCGAGGTCGGGCCCGTCGCGCTCAGCGGGGACGACCGGATGCTCTTCTTCACGGCGACGCGGGGGACTCCGGAGGACGAGGACGAGTGGTGGCCGTGCGAGCTGGACTGTCATCCCGAGACGA
Source organism: Streptomyces sp. NPDC107550 (assembly GCF_055639095.1). Taxonomy (NCBI): domain Bacteria; kingdom Bacillati; phylum Actinomycetota; class Actinomycetes; order Kitasatosporales; family Streptomycetaceae; genus Streptomyces; species Streptomyces sp. NPDC107550. The sequence goes on along the minus strand of NZ_JBVKBC010000037.1, from coordinate 51,032 downwards.
TGGATGAGCATCCCGGGCTGCGGTGGCACTGCCGTGGGTCGTATGTGCTGGTGCCTCCGGCGCGGTTGCCCGGGGGGCGGGGGGTCGCGTGGTTGCGGGGGCCTGAGCATCCGCTCCCGGATCCGCTGACGCTGCTCGAGGTTTTGACGGACGCGGGAACAAGGCACGCGGTAGCGGACCCCGACTTCACATCAGCCTGGCCGTAAACCCCGGTACGTCGCCGCCTGCGGGCGATGCCCCCCTGATCGCGCAGTTCCCCGCGCCCCTTATGGGGCTGCCCCCTGAGGTTGTCCTTCACCTGCGGGCCGGTGGGGCTTCTCGCGCAGTTCCCCGCGCCCCTGGAAGCGGGGCTTCGCCCCTGCTTCCCCCGATGGAGGTGGCGACGTAGTCGCCCCTCCAGGGGCGCGGGGAACTGCGCGACCAGCCACGACGCGAGTCGAGGACGAAGAACCCGCCCACCGGCGATACCGGCAGCGGTGAAGGGTCAGGAGCCCTGGGCTGTTGTGATGCCTTCCAGGCGGGCCAGAACTTCCACCGTGCCGCCCCCCGCCGAGGGGACCCGCGCTGCCTGATTGGACACATACCCATACATCGCGGACTGCTTGGCGTCGCCGGACATCAACGCCTTCACACTCGGACTGATCGCCGGCAGATCACTCCCGGGCGACGCCGTCTGCTTCTCGTACCGCCGCGTCGTGAAGAAGACGAGCGCACCCCCGTCCCGCGTCCGGAGGGCGACCGGCGCGAAGTCCCCGGAGGAGAGCGGCTCGTCGATGTACTGCGTGGCGAGCCCGGGCCGCGCGGCGTTCTTCTTGCGGGAGGCCCGCCACTGCGAGGTGTGCTGCCCCGGCGCGAAGTCGTCCCCGCCGTCCTTGAGATAGGCCGCGTACCGCGAACCGAGCGCACCCGGCCGCACCGCGAGCCCGCCCGCGTTCGGCGCGACGGCCTGGGCCCACCCGTCCCGGTCCTTCTTGAACTGCGGCACCTTGCCCTCGCGGAACAGCGTCAGATACGACACCGCCCACGGCTCCCGCTCGTCGTGCCGGGTGAAGACCATGACCCACCGGTAGCCGGCCAGGCGGTTGTTGGCCGTGTCGGCGACGAACCAGCGCGGCCAGCCCGCCTTCTTGGGCACGGTGAAGTTCGGGTCGGTCAGTTTCAGCGCCGCGTGCTTGGGGTTGCCGCCGGGGTGCAGCGTGTGCCCCGCTTTCAGCTTCGCCGCGTCGATCGCGCCGAGCGCCCCGGTGACGTAACGGGCGTCGGCGGACCGGTCGTAGGTCCGGTCCGCCTTGTTGTACGCGGTCACGAACGCGTCCAGCGCGCGTGCGGCCTCGGCCTTCGTGGTCGTCGGCACGACCTCAAGCTCGCCGTGCACGGTCACGCAGCCGCTCGCCGTGAGAGACAGCACGACCGCCGCGGCACTCGCCGCCACGGGCCTGCCGAGCCTCTTCATGACCTCGCTCATGACGTTGACTTCACCTTCCGCCGCCCTGCCCCTTCACGGGGCCGAACCCTACCGGGAAGAGGAGGCGCGTACCGCCCCGGCCTCGGACCGGCGCTGGAACAGGCCGGCGGGGGCGAAGAAGACGGCCATCGTCGGGATCAAGTAGGCGAACCAGACGACGACTTGCAGGACCGTCGGGTCCGGCTGGAAGTTGAAGACGCCCTTGAGGAGCGTGCCGAGCCAGCCGTCCGGCGAGATCGTCGAACTGATGTCGAAGGCCAGGTTGTTGAGCCCGCCGACGAAGTCCGCCTCCTGGAGGTCGTGGAAGCCGTACGCGAGCACGCCCGCCGCCACCACGATCAGCATGGCGCCGGTCCACGTGAAGAACTTCGCCAGGTTGATGCGGAGCGCGCCCCGGTAGAACAGCCAGCCGAGGAAGACGGCGGTGGCGAGGCCGAGGAGCGCGCCGATGACCGGCTGCGCCGTGCCGTTGCTCGTGGCGTGCACGGCCGTCCACACGAACAGGGAGGTCTCCAGGCCCTCCCGGCCCACCGCGAGGAACGCCGTGGCGACGAGCGCCGCCGTGCCCATCTGGAGCGCCGCGTCCAGCTTGCCGTGCAGCTCCGTCTTCAGGTGCCGGGCGGTGCGCCGCATCCAGAACACCATCCACGTCACCAGCGCCACGGCGATGATCGACAGCGAACCGCCGAGCGCCTCCTGCGCCTTGAACGTCATCTCCTGCGAGCCGAACTCCAGGCCCGCGCCGAACGCCAGCGCCACGAACACGGCGACGCCGATGCCGAGCCAGACCGGCTTCAGCGCGTCCCGGCGCTCCGTCTTCACCAGGTAGGCGACGAGGATGCAGACGATGAGACTCGCCTCGAGCCCCTCGCGCAGACCGATCAGATAGTTGGCGAACATCCCTCAGGCACCCTTCTGTGCGGCGTTCTTCTCGAAGAGGCCGCGGCCCCACCAGTCGTGCTTGTCCCGTACGCCGGGCGGTACCGCGAACACGGCCGAACCCACGTGCTGGATGTACTCGTTGAGCGCGTCGTGCGCGGCCAGCTTCCGCTGGAGCCGCACGAACCCCTCGCGCACGTCCTTCTGGTACGCGAGGAAGAACAGCCCGGCGTCGAGCCGGCCGAGGCCGTCCGTGCCGTCGGTGAAGGAGTAGCCGCGGCGCAGGATCGTCGTGCCGCCGTTGGCCTCGGGGTGCGCGAGCCGCACGTGCGCGGTCGGCTTCATCGCCTTCAGGAACGGCGCGTCGTGCTCCTTGGCCTTGCCGACGGGCGCGCCCTCGCGCTTGTCGCGGCCGAACACGTCCTCCTGCTCCTGGAGCGAGGTGCGGTCCCACGTCTCGATGTTCATGCGGATGCGCCGGGCGACGAGGTAGGAGCCGCCCTTCATCCAGTCGTCGCCGTCCACCCACACGTGCTTGTCGAGGCGGCCGGTCTCGGTGCCCGCGATGTTGCGCGTGCCGTCCTTGAACCCGAAGAGGTTACGGGGGGTCTGCGCGCCCGGCGTCGTCGAGGACGTCTTGCCGAAGCCGAGCTGCGACCAGCGGATGGCGACCTTGCCGAAGCCGATCCGGGCGAGGTTGCGGATGGCGTGCACGGCGACCTGCGGGTCGTCGGCGCACGCCTGCACGCACAGGTCGCCGCCGCTGCGCGCCTTGTCGAGGTTGTCGCCGGGGAACTTCGGCAGCTCCTCCAGCGCGGCCGGGCGCCGGTCCGCGATGCCGAACGCCTTCCCGTACCTCTCGAACAGCGACGGGCCGAAGCCGATCGTCAGCGTGAGCCGCGACGGCTTGAGGCCCAGCGCCTCGCCGGTGTCGTCCGGGGGCGCCTCGGCGAGCCCGCCGTAGGCGCCGTCGCCGACCGGGCGGCCCTGCGTCATCAGCGCGGCGGCCTGTGTCCAGTCCTTGAGGAGCTGGACGAACTCCTCGCGGTCGTCGGTCTTCACGTCGAACGCCGCGAAGTGCAGCCGGTCCTGCACCGGGGTGGCGATGCCGGCCTGGTGCGGGCCGTGGAAGGGGACCGCGCCGCCGGAGTCGGCGGCCGGCTCCATCGCGTCGTCGCCGGAGCGGGTCACGGCGACCGCGCCGCCCGCCGCGACGGCGCCGAGCGCGAGCCCGGCACCGCCCACGGCGAGCAGCGAACGACGGGAGGGGGCCGACGAGGCGGCGGCCGGGGAGGTGGGGGAGTCGTCGGGCACGGCGGCCTCCTTCGCGCTCACGGGGATGTGCTTGCCGATCCGGTTACTTGACGACCGCGGCGGCCAGCTTGGACAGCGGCTCCGCCAGGGCGTTCACCGCGTCGGACAGCTCCTTGCGGTCCGTCTTGCCGACCTTGTCGTAGGACGTGAAGTCGTAGCCGTTCTTGTCCGTGCGGTACTTGTCGAGCAGCTTGTCGAGCGCCGCGAACTGCTTGTCCAGCTCCTTGGCGAGCGCCGGGTCGTTCTCGGCGGCGACGGGCTTGAGCAGGTCGTACGCCTTCTCGGCGCCCTCGACGTTGCCCTTGAAGTCGACGAGGTCGGTGTGCGAGTAGCGCTCCTCCTCGCCGGTGACCTTGCCGGTGGCGACCTCGTCGAGGAGTTCCTTGGCGCCGTTGGCCATGGAGGTGGGGGTGATCTCCGCCTTGCCGACGCGCTGCTGCCAGTCCTTGAGGTCCTTGTCGAGCTGGTCGGCGAGCTGCTTCTCGCGGGCGCCGATCTTCTTGTCGGCCCACAGCGCCTTCTCCAGGCGGTGCCAGCCGGTCCAGTCCGTCTTGGGGTTCTGGCCGTCCTCCAGGCCGTCCTCGCGGACGTCGACCTTGGGGTCGATGTCGCCGAAGGACTCGGCGACCGGCTCGGTGCGCTCCCAGCCGATGCGCGAGGTGGCGTACGCCTTCTTCGCGCCCTCCAGGTCGCCCTTGCGGACGGCGTCCGTGAACGTCTTCACCTTCGGCATCGTCTCGTCGGCCTGCGCCTGCACGTACTGGCGGTAGGCGGCGACGGCCTTGTCGAGACGGGGGTCGCGCTTGGCGGTCTTGCCGCCGCCGGTGACCTTGATGGCCTGGCGGTGGCCCTTGCCCTTCATGCCGGGGACGCAGGCGATCGTGTAGTCGCCGCTCTTGACCTCGGCGGTGAGGGTGTGGCGGGTGCCGGGGCCGATGTTCTCGCGCTCGGAGACGATGCGGTCGTCGGGGAAGAGGATCTCGACCTCGGTGACGCGCGAGCCCTTGTTCTCGACGGCCAGCTCGACATGGCCCGCGGGCAGTTCGGTCTGGGAGACCTTGCAGTCGTCGTCGGTCGCGGTGACCTTGACCGCGCCGGAGCCGGTGGCCTTGGCGTCGGACTTCTGGGTGCAGCCGGTCACGGCGGTCAGGGCCGCCACCGCGGTGACGGCGGTGACGACGGACAGTCGGGCGGCTCGCATAGAGGCTCCAGGAAGCGTTCGGGACAGCACGGCTAACTGATAAGGCGGCCCTAACTTATATGAGGCTAACCTCAGTGCTACCCACCCCGTCCGTGATTCACCTCTCACGGAAAGCCCCAGGTCGCGGAGCGGACACAAGCGACCCTAGGGCGACCCAGGGAACGGTAAAGGGGAGGTCAAGCCGGGCGGTCGGGTGGTTCACTGCGCTCATGGACTACGACGTACTGCGGGTCTTCTGCGGGCCCGACGGCCGCCACGGCAACGAGCTGGGCGTCGTCCGCGACGGCTCCCTGCTGCCGGACTCCGGCGCGCGTCAGGCGTTCGCCGCCGAGCTGGGTTTCAGCGAGACCGTCTTCGTCGACGACCCCGAGCGCGGCGTCCTCGACATCCGTACGCCCTCCGTGACCCTGCCCTTCGCCGGACACCCCTGCGTGGGCGCGGCCTGGCTGCTCGACGTGCCCGAGCTGATCGTCCCCGCCGGGACCGTCGGCGCCCGCCAGGACGGCGAGTTCAGCTGGATCGAGGCCCGCGCCGCGTGGGCGTCCGGGCGCACCCTGCGCCAGTACGGCTCGCCCGCCGAGGTCGACGCCCTCCCGGTGCCTGAGCCCGGCGCCTGGATCTACGCGTGGGCCTGGGAGGACGAGGCCGCCGGCCGGGTCCGCGCCCGCGCCTTCCCCGGCCGGGGTGACGGCATCACCGAGGACGAGGCCACCGGCGCCGCCGCGCTGCTGCTCACGGACGCCCTCGGCCGCGCCCTCAACATCCGCCAGGGGCGCGGCTCCCAGATCCTCACCGCGCCCCAGCCGGACGGCTGGACGGAGATCGGCGGCCGCGTCCGCCTGACCTGACCTGAGTCCGACGCGCCTGGGCCCGGTCCGTCGCGGCCGGGCGTCTCACGCCGCCGAGGGGAACTCCTCGCCGAGCGCCCCGAACACCGCCGTGTTCAGCGCGAACGCCCGCTTGCACTCGGCCACCACGCGCTGCTTCTCCAGCTCGTCCACCGCGATGGCGTCGAGCAGTTCGCGGTAGCGGCGCTTGAACGCCGCCGGGTTGCCCACGGCGTCGAACACGTAGAACCGCACGCCGTCGCCCTTGCGCGCGAAGCCCCAGGTGCGCTCCGCCTTGTCGCGGATGATCTGGCCGCCCGACAGATCGCCCAGGTAGCGCGTGTAGTGGTGGGCCACATAACCGGCCGGCCACTCCCGCGCGCACCGCGCGACCCGCTCCGCGTACTCCCGCGTCGCCGGGAGCGCGGTCGCCCGCTCGCGCCAGTCGGGCCCGCGCAGATGCGCGAGGTCCCGCTCCAGGGCCGGCACCCGCAGCAGCTCGCGCTGGACGAAGGGGCCCGCCACCGGGTCCTGTGCGAGACGGTCCACGTCCGCCTCCAGCGCGCGGTACACGAACCAGAGCTGCTCGGTGTAGCGCGCGTACGCCTCGACGCCGAGGCCGCCGCCGAGCAGATCGCTCATGAACGTCGACGTCTCCGCCTCCGTGTGCTGCTCGTGCGACGCGGTGCGGATCAGGGTGGAGAACGGGGTGTTCATGAAGCCTCCGCCGGCAAGTTCTAGGTAGGTTAGGCTTACCTAACATAACAGCTTTCCCGACAACCTGTCGGTAAAAAGGTACCCGGGACACCCGTCAGCGGAACGTAAAAGAAGGACCCGCCCCCGAAAGAGGGGCGGGTCCTGGGCGACAGAGGGGCGCGGGAGCGGGCTACGGCAGCGTGAGGATGTCCGCGCCGGTCTCCGTCACCACGAGCGTGTGCTCGAACTGGGCGGTCCGCTTGCGGTCCTTGGTGACGACGGTCCACCCGTCGTCCCACATGTCGTACTCGTGCGTCCCGAGCGTCAGCATCGGCTCGATCGTGAACGTCATCCCCGGCTGGATCACCGTCGTCGCGTGCGGGCTGTCGTAGTGCGGCACGATCAGACCGCTGTGGAACGAGGTGTTGATCCCGTGCCCGGTGAAGTCCCGCACCACGCCGTAGCCGAAGCGCTTGGCGTACGACTCGATGACCCGGCCGATGATGTTGATCTGCCGGCCCGGCTTCACGGCCTTGATCGCGCGGTTCAGCGACTCGCGCGTGCGCTCCACCAGCAGACGCGACTCCTCGTCGACGTCACCCACCAGGTACGTCGCGTTGTTGTCGCCGTGCACACCGCCGATGTACGCCGTCACGTCCAGGTTCACGATGTCGCCGTCGCGCAGGACCGTCGAGTCGGGGATGCCGTGGCAGATCACCTCGTTGACGCTCGTGCACAGCGACTTGGGGAAGCCCCGGTAGCCGAGCGTGGAGGGGTAGGCGCCGTGGTCGCACATGTACGTGTGCGCGATCCGGTCCAGCTCGTCGGTGGTGACGCCCGGCGCGATGGCCTTCGCCGCCTCCTCCATGGCCCGCGCCGCGATCCGCCCGGCGACGCGCATCGCCTCGACCGTCTCCGGGGTCTGCACCTCCGGGCCCTTGTACGGCGTCGGCGCGGGCTTGCCGACGTACTCGGGGCGCCGGATGTTCCCCGGCACGGGACGAGGGGGCGAGATCTGCCCGGGGGAGAGGAGCACGGGCGACGACGGTGACTGGCCAGACATGCCAGCGAGTGTAACGAGCAGTACTAAGAGAGCATGGCCTTGACGAGAGGAGAGACCGTGGCTCTGTTCAAGAAGCGGACCGAGGGCAAGCCGGGCGAGTGGTTCTACTGCCTGGAGCACCACAAGGTCGAGGAGGGGCCCGAGTGCCCCGCGAAGGACCGGTTCGGCCCGTACGCCACCCGCCAGGAGGCCGAGCACGCGATGGCCACCGCCCGCGAGCGCAACCTGGAGTGGGAGAACGACCCGCGCTGGCACGACAAGTCGGGCGCCCAGGACGACGACACGGCCTGAGCGCCGCCCGGAGCCCGGCCGGGGCGGGGCACCAGCGGGTCGGTGCCGGGTCGCCAGCGGGTCGGCGGGGTCACCAGCGGGTCGGCGGCGGGGAGGTCAGATGGTCGGCCAGCCGGGACAGCCGGTCCCGGAAGCGGCGCCGGCCGGCGCGGGGCGCGGCCGGCGACCCGTTCTCCCCGGCCGCCGCGCTGACCAGATGCTGCACGGTGTCCAGATCGAGGTCGCCCTCGCGGGGCACGCTCAGCGCCTCGTGCGCCATCGCCCGCAGCTCCCCGCCCGCCGGGAGCCGCGACTCCAGCGTCAGCACCGTCGCCCCCGCCCGCCGCGCGTCGTGCACCCGCTCCAGCAGGCCCGCGCCCGCCGCGTCCGGCGACACCACCAGCAGCGTCTCCCCGCGCCGCGCCGCCTCAAGACGGCCGAGGCCCACCGCCAGATGCGCCGGGTCGCCCGGGCGCGGGGCGTGCCGCACCAGCGTCGGCGCCAGCTCCGGCGTACCCGACCAGGCCGCCTCGTCGACCAGGTGCGCGGCCAGGTGCCAGGGCTCGTACTCCGCGGTGCCCACCAGAAGCAGGCCCCCGCCGTGCGCGGTGACCGAGGAGCGCAGCGCCCCGGCGAACCCTCGGGTGGCGGCGGGCCACTCGGTCCCCGCGAGGACCTCCCGCAGCAGAGCGACTCGTACGGCGTCCATGGCCCCGCATGCTGCCTCATCGGCCGCCCCCGCCCGGCCCGTTCGCCGCAACTGCCCTCGAACGAGTGCGTAAGGTCGCCGCATGACTACCAGTGACAGCGCACAGAAGCCGCCCGCCAAGGACCCCTGGGAGCTGCCCGACGTCTCCGGGCTCGTCGTCGGCGTGCTCGGCGGCACCGGCCCCCAGGGCAAGGGCCTCGCCTACCGGTTCGCCCGCGCCGGACAGAAGGTGATCCTCGGCTCCCGCGCCGCCGAACGCGCGCAGGCGGCCGCCGATGAACTCGGGCTCGGCATCGAGGGCGCCGACAACGCCGAGTGCGCCCGCCGCAGCGACATCGTGATCGTCGCCGTGCCCTGGGACGGGCACGCCGCCACCCTGGAGGCGCTGCGCGAGGACCTCGCGGGCAAGCTCGTCGTCGACTGCGTCAACCCGCTCGGCTTCGACAAGAAGGGCGCGTACGCCCTCAAGCCCGAGGAAGGCAGCGCCGCCGAGCAGGCCGCCGCGCTGCTGCCGGACTCCCGGGTCACCGCCGCGTTCCACCACCTGTCGGCCGTGCTCCTCGCCGACCCCGGCATCGAGGAGATCGACACCGACGTCATGGTCCTCGGCGAGTCCCGCGAGGACACCGACACCGTGCAGGCCCTCGCCGCCCGCGTCCCCGGCATGCGCGGCGTCTTCGCCGGGCGGCTGCGCAACGCCCACCAGGTGGAGTCCCTCGTCGCCAACCTGATCTCCGTGAACCGCCGCTACAAGGCGCACGCCGGGCTGCGCGTCACGGACGTATGACGGACGTATAGGGCGCGTTCGGGCGAGGGCGGGGCATGGGGGACACTGGTCGGCGTATCACCGCCGTGCCGTATTGGAGCCGACCCCCATGCCCCGCATCGCCCTCTTCTCCCTGGTCCTGTGCGTGCTCGCGGTGGCCGCCGCGGTCGTCTCCTTCGTCGAGGGCAGCTTCCTCGGCATCGCGTGGGTGCTGATCGCGGGCATCACGTCGAACATGACGTGGTACTACGTGCGCAAGGCCAAGGCCGAGAAGGCGGCCGAGGCCGCCTCCGCCCCCACGGCCTGACCCGCCGCCGTCCGCGGGGACTACGGCTGGTTCACCACCGGGATCTGCGGGGTGCCGTTCCAGAACTGGTAGAACTCGCGGCCCCAGAACGTGTCCCACTCGGTCACCCCGAGCCCGCCCAGGATGCCGCGCACCGCGTCGAAGAACCAGCCGTTGACCTCCGGCAGCCACAGCAGCGCGAACACCGCGAGCAGGCCGAACGGCGCGAACGGCTCCACCTGCCGGCGTACGTTCGCCGACAGCCACGGCTCGATCACGCCGTAGCCGTCGAGGCCCGGCACCGGCAGGAAGTTCAGGATCGCCGCCGACACCTGAAGCAGCGCCAGGAAGCCCAGCGCGTAGCGGAACGTGTCCGGGACGCCGTCCATCGCGTCCAGCCAGAACGGGGCGGTGCACACGACGGCGAACAGCACGTTCGTCAGGGGGCCCGCCGCCGAGATCAGGCTGTGCCGCCAGCGGCCCGCGATCCGGCCCCGCTCGATGTAGACCGCGCCGCCGGGCAGGCCGATACCGCCCATGATCACGAACAGCACCGGCAGGACGATGCTCAGCAGGGCGTGCGTGTACTTCAGCGGATTCAGCGTCAGATAGCCCTTGTCGCCTACCGTGATGTCGCCGCTGTGCAGGGCGGTGCGGGCGTGGGCGTACTCGTGCAGGCACAGGGAGACGACCCAGGCGCCCGTCACGAACAGGAACACGGCGATGCCCGGGGTCGCGGCGAAGTCCGTCCACACCGCCCAGGCGGCCACGGCGGTGACGGCGGCGATGCCGAGGAAGACGGGGCTGATCTTGTGGGGGCGGGGTCCCTTGCGGGGGGTGGGCATGTCCGGGGCTCCAGGGAGTCGGGGGCTGGGGGTGCCCCCGAACGTACCCTTCTCCTTCCGGAGGGTGCGGGTCCATCGTGCCTGGCCCCGAACTCCCCGCGCCCCTGACGGGGCTGTCAGCGCCGGTGCCTTTTAGGCGCCCCCGCCGCCTTGGGCAGTCTGCCTCCCCCAGACTTCGTCCGGGAGGGACCCCCAGGGCGGCACGGGTGGGCAAGGCGGCACCCAGCGCCGGGTGCGTGATCGATGTGCCTCGGGTGCAGCCCCGGTGGGGCTTCTCGCGCAGTTCCCCGCGCCCCTTAGGGAGTTGGCCTCAGCGCCAATTTCCAGCCCCTCCGGCGATTGAGGAGCGGGGGCTGGGGCAGCGCCCCAGAGTGCCGGGTTCGTCGTGGCTGAGCGCGCAGTTCCTCGCGCCCCTCAGGGGGCTGACCTGAGCGCATACTCCCAGCCCCTCCGGCGATTGAGGAGGGTGTGGTGTCGGGCGGTGTTGAATGGGGGGGTGTTCTATTGCGTATTCGGAGGGGCTCGGGCCGTTCGGGACGACGGAGTCGCCGTCACCGTCGGCGGAGCCCGCCTGCGCGCCCTGCTCACGGTACTGGCCCTGCGCCCAAGCAGAACCGTCCCGGCGTCCACCCTCGTGGACGAGATCTGGGGCACGCGGCCCCCCGCGGACGCACCCGGCGCCCTCCAGGCCCTGGTAGGCCGCCTGCGCAGAGCCCTGGGCCAGGAGGCCATCGAGTCCGCGGACGGCGGCTACCGCCTCGCCGCCCCCACCGACGCCGTCGACCTGTTCCGCTTCGACCGCCTCACCGCGGACGCGCTCCGCGCCCTCGCCGACGGCGACCCCACCAAGGCCGCCGACACCCTGGACACCGCCCTCGCCCTGTGGCAGGACCCCGTACTCGCCGACCTGCCCGACCGCACCGCCGAAGCCGCCCGCTGGGAAGCCCGCCACCTCGAAGCGCGCCGCGCCCGCCTCACCGCCGCCCTCGCCCTCGGCCACGCCGACACCGCGCTGCCCGAGGCGACCGCCCTCGCCGACGCCCACCCGCTGGACGAACCGCTCCAGGCCCTGCGCCTGCGCGCCCTGCGCGACACCGGCCGCCCCGCCCGGGCGCTCGCCGCCTACGACGCCGTACGCCGGCTCCTCGCCGACCGCCTCGGCACCGACCCGGGGCCCGAACTGCGCGCCCTGCACGCCGAGTTGCTGGCCGCGCCGCAGTCCCCGTACCCCACCACCGCGGCCCCGCGGGCGACGGGGAACCTGCGGGCGCGGCTCACCTCCTTCGTCGGCCGCGACGACGACCTCGCCGCGCTCCGCGACGCCCTCACCCGCACCCGGCTCGTCACCCTGATCGGCCCCGGCGGCGCCGGCAAGACCCGGCTGTCGCAGGAAGCCGCCGAGGCGACGGGCGACGCGGCCCCCGACGGCGTGTGGCTCGCGGAACTCGCTCCGGTCGGCGACCCCGCCGCCGTCCCCGAGGCCGTCGTCGGCGCGCTCGGCGCCCGCGAGACCGTGCTGCGCGGCGCGGGCGCCGAGGAACTGCGCGCCGCCGGCGACCGGCAGAGCGACGACCCCACCGCCCGTCTCCTCGCCCACTGCGCCGAGCGCCGCATGCTCCTCGTCCTCGACAACTGCGAGCACGTCATCGGCGCCGCCGCCGCCCTCGTGGACCGCCTCCTCGCGCACTGCCCCGGCGTCACCGTCCTCGCCACCAGCCGCGAACCCCTCGGCGTGCCCGGCGAGTTCCTGCACTCCGTGGAGCCGCTGCCGCAGCCGCACGCGCTGCGCCTGTTCGGGGAGCGCGGCGCCGCAGCCCGCCCCGGCTTCCGCGTCGAGGACGCCGCCGACACCGTCCGCGAGATCTGCCACCGGCTCGACGGACTGCCCCTCGCCATCGAACTCGCCGCCGCCCGGCTGCGGATGCTCACCCCGCGCCAGATCGCGGACCGCCTGGACGACCGGTTCCGGCTGCTGACCTCGGGCGCCCGCACCGCCCTGCCCCGCCAGCAGACGCTGCGCGCGGTCGTGGACTGGTCCTGGGATCTGCTCGACGAGCCCGAACGGGCGGTCCTCGCCCGGCTGTCCGTGTTCAGCGGCGGCTGCGACCTCGCCGCCGCCGAGGCCGTCTGCGGGCCCGACGCCCTCGACCTGCTCGCCTCCCTCGTCGACAAGTCCCTCGTCGTCACCGCCCCCGACGGCGACGACGAGAGCGGCGCGGGCATGCGCTACCGGCTCCTGGAGACCGTCGCCGAGTACGCCCGCGACCGCCTGGACGAGCGCGCCGACCGCGCCGCCGCCGAGCGCGCGCACCTCACGTACTACCGCGAACTCGCCCGCACCACCGACCCGTTGCTGCGCGGCAGCGGCCAGCGCGCCGCCATCGCCGTACTCGAACGGGACTACGAGAATCTGCGCACCGCCCTGCGGCACGCCGTGGCCGCCCGCGACGAACAAGAAGCGCTCAGCCTCGTCCTGTCCCTCGCCTGGTTCTGGCAGATGCGCGCCCTGCGCGTCGACGCGCGCCGCTGGTCCCGCGAGGCCGCGGCCCTCGGCCCCGACCCGTTCGCGGACGGCGGCCGGCCCGCCCCGCCGATCCTCCAGCGTTGCACCGACACGCCCCCGCCGCTCACCGGCGACCTCCTCGACGAGGCCCGCCGCCAGGTCCACCTCGTCCAACTCGCGTACATGGACATGGAGATGGACCGCTGGCACACCCCCGAGGGGGAGGCCCGCCTCGCCGCCGTCCGCGCCACGTACGACGCCTCGCTGCCCCAGGCGGCCCGCCCGCCCGGCAACGTCTGGTACTTCTCCGTCATCCTCACCGGCCAAATGGACCTCATCCACGAACTGACCGACGCCACCGTCGACACCTGCCGCGCCCTCGGCTACACCTGGGAACTCGCGCTCATCCTCCAGATGCGCGCCAACATCCGCGCCAACCGCGCCCGCACCGCCGAGGCCGCCATCGCCGACGCCGGTGAATCCCTCGGCCTGTTCACGGAACTCGGCGATGCCTGGGGCATCACCGAGGCGCTGTCCGCGCGCGGTGAGGCCCACGAGAAACTCGGCCGGTTCGACGCCGCCGCGCAGGACTACGTCCGCGCCAGCGCACTCGCCGAGAGTATGGGCGCCCACGCCCAGACGATGGTCCTCCAGGTGCGGCTCGGGCAGGTGTACGTGGAGCGCGGCGACGCCGAGGAGGGCGAACAGCTCCTGTGGGACGCCGTCGACCGCTCCCGCGGCCACGCGGGCGAGGCCCGGCCCGCCGCCCGCGTCTTCCTCGTCAGCCGGCTCGCCGCCACCGGCCGCACCGCCGAGGCCCGCTCCCAACTCGCCCTGCTGCGCGAGGAGTTCCAGGTCGCGCGCGTCGGCTTCTTCCACGCCATGACCGTCGGCATGGAAGCCATGATCGACGTAGTCGACCGGCGGCCCGACCGCGCCATCGAACTGGTCCGCTCCTCCCTTGACCTGGCCGCGTATCCGCTCGCCCGGATGCTGATGCCACAGCTCACCTCGCTGTTCGTGGTCACCGCCGCCCGCGCCCTCACCCAGCGCGGCAGGGCCGGGGACGCCGCGCTCGCCGCCCGTTTCCTCGGCGCCGCCGACGCCCTGCTCCCCGACGACCACATCACCAGCGCCATGGAGCGCTCCTGGCGCGAGGGCGCCGAGGCCGAGGCCCGCGCCCTGCTCGACACCGACGCCTACGCGCGCGCGTACGCCGAAGGCGGCGGCCTCACCGTGGAGGAGGCCGCCGCCCTGCTGTGACGTAGCAACTGCCTTTCGGTCAGGCCGTCTTGGTGAACTTGCGGATGGCGACCGGCGCCATGACCAGCGTCAGGCCCGCCGTCCACGCGAGCGTCACCCACAGGCCGTGCGCGACCGGGCCGCCCACCATCAGGCCGCGCGCCGCGTCCGCGAGGCCCGACATCGGGTTGTACTTCGTGAAGCTCTCCAGCCAGCCCGGCATCGACGCGGTCGGCGCGAAGATCGACGAACCGAACTGCAACGGCATCATCACGAGGAACCCCATCGCCTGCACCGACTGCGCGTTCTTCATGGTCACGCCGAGCACCAGGAAGATCCACATGATCGCGGAGCCGAACAGCGCGGACAGGCCGAGCGCCGCGAACAGGCCGGGCCAGCTCGTGATGTCGAAGCCGACGAGCACCGCGACGATCATCAGGACCGTCGTCGCCACCATCAGCCGCAGCAGCTCCACCGCGACCTTGGCGATCAGCACCGACGCCCGCCCGATCGGCAGCGACCGGAACCGGTCCATGATCCCCTTGTGGAAGTCCTCGTTGAAGCCCGTGCCGACGCCCTGCGCGATGTTCATGCTCATCATCGCCAGCATGCCGGGGATCACGTACTGCACGTACGCGGACTGCCCGCCGCCCAGCGCCTGGCCGATCGAGCCGCCGAAGACGTACACGAACAGCAGCGTGAACACGACCGGCATCAGCACCGCGTCGAACATCGACTCCGGGTCCTGCCGGATCCACAGCAGATTGCGGCGGATCAGCGCGCCGGTGTGGCGCAGATGGCCGCGCAGCCCGATCCGCGGGTCGGCGGCGACGGTGATGGTGGCGGCGGGGCTCGCCGGGTCAAGGGTGGTGGCACTCATACGGCGACCTCCTCGCGCTGGGGCCGTACGTCCTGCGGGGCGGACGCCTTCTGGCCGGTGATGGACAGGAACACCTCGTCGAGGCTGGGTAGTTCGGTGGCGATCGAACCGATCGTGATGCCGCGCGCGGTGACCGCGCCGACCACCGCCGTGAGCTGCTCGTCGCTGAGGATCGGCACGAGGACCGCGCCGTTCGCGCTGTCCACCGTGGACGTGGCGAGGCCCGTCAGGCCCAGGTCGTCCAGGGCGGCGGCGAGCGGGGCCAGCTCCCTCGGGTCGGCCGGGCGGACGCGCAGGGTGCGCCCGCCGACCTTCGCCTTCAGCTCCTCGATGCCGCCGCCGGCGATGACCCTGCCGCGGTCGATGACCGTCAGCTCCGACGCGAGCTGCTCGGCCTCCTCCATGTACTGCGTGGTCAGTAGCACGGTCACGCCCTCGCGGACCATCGAGCGCACCTCGTCCCACACCTCGTTACGGGTACGGGGGTCGAGGCCCGTCGTCGGCTCGTCCAGATACAGCACATGCGGGCGGCCGATCATCGACGCGGCGAGGTCCAGGCGGCGGCGCATTCCGCCGGAGTAGGTGCGGGCGGGGCGGCCGGCGGCCTCCGTCAGCGAGAACCGCTCCAGCAGGGCGTCGGCGCGGGCGCGGGCCTCCTTGCGGGGGAGGTCGAGCAGGCGGCCGATGAGATACAGGTTCTCGCGGCCCGACAGCTTCTCGTCCACCGAGGCGTACTGGCCGGTGAGGCCGATCACCCTGCGGAGCTGGCGGGGCTGGCGGACCGCGTCGTAGCCCGCGACGAGGGCCGTGCCGGCGTCCGGGGTGATCAGGGTGGACAGGCAGCGGACCAGGGTCGTCTTGCCCGCGCCGTTCGGGCCGAGGACGCCCATGACGGTGCCCTCGTGGACGTCCAGGTCCACGCCGTCCAGGGCCTTGGTCTCGCCGTAGTGCTTGACCAGCCCCCTTACGGATACGGCGACGGGGCGGCCGCTCTCCGGGTTCACGTCGTTCTTCGTCATGCCCCGAGGTTCCCAGCCCCCACCGACACGTCTCCGACAGCGGCCCTACATCCCTCATCGCCGGCGTGTAGGCCTCCGGCCGGGGCCCTCTTTCACGGGGCTGGTCTCAGCGCCGGTAATCCAAGCCCCTCCGGCGATTGAGGAGCGGGGTCTGGGGCAGCGCCCCAGAGTGCCGGGTGCGTCGTGGCTGAGCGCGCAGTTCCCCGCGCCCCTGACGGGGCTCACCTCAGCGCCGGTAAATCAAGCCCCTCCGGCGATTGAGGAGCGGGGTCTGGGGCGGAGCCCCAGGGGGCAGCGCCGGGTGCGCAAAGGTCGAGCGTCCAGTGCAGCCCGGTGGGGCTTCTCGCGCAGTTCCCCGCGCCCCTTGCGGGGCTGACCTGAGCGCACCTTCCCAGCGGTAGCGTCCCCGCGCCCCTTATGGGGCTGGTCTCAGCGCCGGATTTGAGCCTCTCCGGCGATTGAGGAGGGGCGCGGGGAGTTCTGGCTGAGGTCAGTGGACCGTGTGGGTCTCTTCGGGGAACGTGCCCGCGACCACGTCGTCCGCGAAGGCCCGTACCGCCGTACTCATCACCCCACGCAGATCCGCGTACTGCTTGACGAACCGCGGCATCTTCCCGGGCGTCAGCCCCAACGCGTCCGTCCAGACAAGAACCTGCGCGTCCGTGGCCGCCCCGGCCCCGATCCCCACCGTAGGAATATGGAGCACCCGCGTCACCTCCGCCGCAAGCTCCGCGGGAACAAGCTCAAGCACGACGGCGAACGCCCCCGCGTCCTGCACGGCCTTGGCGTCCCGCAACAACTGCGCGGCCGCCTCCTCCCCCCGTCCCTGCACCCGGTACCCCTGGGTGTGGACGGACTGCGGGGTGAGCCCGATGTGGGCCATGACGGGGATGCCGGCTTCGACGAGCAGCTTGATCTGCTCGTGGGAGCGCTCACCGCCCTCCAGCTTGACCGCGCCGACGCCCGCCTCCTTCACCAGCCGCATCGCCGACCGCAGCGCCTGCGTCGGCCCCTCCTGGTACGAGCCGAACGGCAGGTCGCCCACGATCAGCGCCCGCGACGTGCCGCGCACGACGGCCGCCGACAGCATCGTGAGCTGGTCGAGGGTGACGGGGACGGTCGTGTCGTAGCCGAGATGGCAGTTGCCCGCCGAGTCGCCGACCAGCATCACGGGGATGCCGGCCTCGTCGAAGACGGACGCGGTCATCGCGTCGTACGCCGTGAGCATGGGCCACTTCTCGCCCCGCTCCTTGGCGAGACCGATGTCGCGCACGGTGATGCGCCGGGTGCTCTTGCCGCCGTACAGCGCCTTGGGGTCGCGCCCCTGGTCGCCGTCGGTCGCCTGCTTCTGGGCAGGGGCAGCCGAAACTTGTTGCGTCATCGCAACGGCTCCTTCGGTTCATTCGTCTCGAGGCGCCCTGACGGCGTCCCCGGATCGCCTCCCATGGTGGCACCGGTCGCGGCCCTCGCGCCAGACCGCACACCCGGGTAAAGGCTCGGTAAGGCCGGGTAAGGATTGCCCCATCCCTTTCAATACGAGACGGTTCCGTATCGTAATGACGCTAAAGTCGAACGCATGACCAGTCCTGCCGTCCCCGCGGCCCCCCGTATACCGGAGGCCGTGCACCGCCGCCGTTGGGCGATCCTCGGCGTGCTCATGCTGAGCCTGCTGATCGTCGTCCTCGACAACTCGATCCTGAACGTCGCGATCAAGACGATCTCGACCCCCGCCCCGACCGGCCTCGGCGCCACGCAGAGCGAGCTGGAGTGGGCCATCAACGCCTACACCCTCGTCTTCGCCGGCCTGCTGTTCACCGCCGGTCTGCTGGGCGACCGCCTGGGCCGCAAGAAGGTCCTCATCGGCGGCCTCGTCGTCTTCGGCATCGGCTCCGCGCTCGCCGCCGAGTCCGGTACGCCCCTTCAACTCATCGCGTTCCGCGCCCTGATGGGCCTCGGCGCCGCGTTCGTCATGCCGGCGACCCTCGCCGTCCTCATGAACGTCTTCGAGCGCGAGGAGCAGCCCAAGGCCATCGGCATCTGGGCGGGCGGCGTCGGCCTCGCCATCGCCATCGGCCCCATCACCGGCGGCCTGCTCCTCGACCACTTCTGGTGGGGTTCCGTCTTCCTCGTCAACGTCCCGATCGTGCTCCTCGCGGTCGTGCTGATGATCGTGCTCGTCCCCGACTCGCGGGACCCGCACCCGGGCCGCGTCGACCTCGTCGGCGTCGTCCTGTCCATCGTCGGACTCGTCCTGCTCGTCTACGGCATCATCAAGGGCGGCGACGAGGGCGACTTCACCGGCGTCCAGGTCCTCGCCACCATCGCCGCGGGCCTCGCCGTACTCGTCGCGTTCGTGCTGTACGAGAAGCGCAGCGACCACCCGTCCATCGACATCGACTACTTCAAGAACAAGGTGTTCTCGGCCGCCATCGCCGCCATCGCCCTGGTCTTCTTCGCGCTGATGGGCGTCACCTTCTTCTCCGTCTTCTACACCCAGAGCGTGCGCGGCTACTCGCCCCTGCAGACCGGCGCCCTCATGCTGCCGCTCGCCCTCGCCCAGCTGATCTTCGCCCCGCGCGCGCGGCTCGTCGTCGCCAAGCTCGGTGTGAAGGCCACCACGACCGGCGGTCTCGTCCTGCTCGCGGCCATGCTCGCCGCGTTCACGATCCTGGACGAGAACACCCCGATCTGGCTCCTGGAAGTCATGTTCTTCCTGATGGGCACGGGCATGGCCCACGTCATGACCCCGACCAGCGTCGTCATCATGCAGGCGCTGCCCCGCGAGAAGGCCGGCTCCGCTTCCGCCCTCAGCAACACGTTCCGGCAGGTCGGCGGCGCGCTCGGCATCGCCGTACTCGGCTCGGTGCTCTCCACCGCGTACCGCAGCGGCATCGACGACAAGCTCACCCTGCTGCCGCCGGGCCTGCGGGACGCGGCCGGCGCCTCCATCGAGGCCACCCTCGGCGTCGCCGAGAAGATCGGGCCGCGCGCCCAGGGACTCGTCCAGGCGGCCAACGACTCGTTCCTGCACGCCATGCACGTCACCGCCCTGTGGGGCGCGGGCGTCGCCCTGGTCAGCGCCGTCGTCACCGGCCTGTGGCTGCCCGGCAAGGCGCCCGCCGCGCCCGCCGGCCGCAAGGACGAGCCGCAGAAGGTCGGCGCCGGACAGTGACCGTACGGGGAAAGCGGGCGCGCCCCGCTTTCCCCATGCGGCCGGTTCTTCAAGGAGCCGCAGGCGGCGCTGAGACAATCGCCCCGGGACCCGCGCCGCCCGGCCGGGACCCGGGGCTGAGGCGGAAGGCGGAGGCGTGGACACCGAACGGTTGGTACGGCAGCAGCGGCACGGCGGCGCGCGAGGCGTCACGGCGCCCGCGCCCGGCCCGCGCCCGCCCGTCCGCGGCCGTCCGCGCAGCGAGGCCGCCGAACAGGCCATCGTCGAGGGCGTCGTGAAACTCCTGGAGGACGGCGTCCCGCTCGCCCAGCTCTCCATCGAGCGCATCGCCCGTACCGCGGGCGTCGGCAAGGCCACCATCTACCGGCGCTGGAGCGGCCGCGAGGCCCTCTTCGTGGACGTCGTGGCCTCCCTGGAGGAACCCACCCCCGAACTCGACGGCGTCGACGTGCGCGACGACCTCGTCCAGCTCCTGGAGCACATGCGCAGGCGCGGCCTCACCATGCGCACCTCCGCGCTCATGCACAACGTGTTCGCGCAGATGAAGACCCTGCCCAAGCTCTGGGACGCCTACCACTCCGTCCTCGTCGAACCCCGCCGCCGCCTCATGCACGACGTGCTGCGCCGCGCGGTCGCCCAGGGCGAACTGCCCCCCGACCTCGACATCGAACTCGCCGCCGACCTGTTCACCGGGCCGATGCTGCTGCGCAGCGTCATGCGCACCGACGCGCCGCTCGCCGACGACCTCTCCGAGCACATCGTGGACACCGTCATGGCGGGCCTGCGCCGCACGCACTGACCCCGCTCGGCCGCGCCGGGGAAAGCCCTGGTCACGGCCGGTCCTCAATGTGCGGGTTTCGTCACAAGGCCCCCGCGGACCCCCGCGCGCGGAACTTCCGGCACCGCCCCGCTCGTCATGGTGGCCGTACGGACGTCACGACCCGCGCGCACGGCGCGCCGTGACGGAACAGAAAGCCGCCGTCCATCGCCTAGGGTTTCGGGCGGGACGGCGGGCACGGCAGTGAGGCGACGAGAGCATGGCGCAGGCGTACGGCAGTGGGAACCCGGGCGAGCAGGGGCCTGGCGGCCGGGTGCGGCGCCTCGCTCACGGTCTGCGCACCGACCGCGGCTACTGGCGGCGCGGTGTCGTCGTCGCCGCCTTCGCGATCCTCCTCGCGCTCGTCATGCTGCTGCACGCGCGCATCCCCAACACCGTCGGCAACCTCGGCTCCCTGACGGAGACGTTCCTGCCCTGGCTCGGCGTGTTCGTGCCCGTGCTGCTCGTCCTCGGGCTGCTGCGCCGCTCGGCCACCGCCGTCGTCGCCGTGCTCGTCCCCGTCATCGTCTGGCTGAACCTCTTCGGCGGCCTGCTCACCGACAAGCAGTCCACGGGCGGCGACCTCACCGTCCTCACTCACAACGTCAACGCCGAGAACCCCGATCCCACCGGCACCGCCCACGACCTCGCCGCCTCGGGCGCCCAGGTCGTCGCCCTGGAGGAGATCACCGCCAAGGACCTGCCCGCGTACGAGAAGTCGCTCGCCGCCGCCTACCCGTACCACAAGGTCGAGGGCACGGTCGGGCTGTGGAGCAAGTACCCGCTGTCCCGTACCGCGCCCGTCGACATCAAGCTCGGCTGGACCCGCGCCATGCGCGCCACGGTCACCGCCCCGCAGGGCGAAGTCGCCGTGTACGTCGCGCACATGCCGTCGGTACGCGTGAAGCTCGACTCCGGGTTCACCGCCAGCCAGCGCGACCGCAGCGCCGACGCGCTCGGCGAGGCCATCGCCGACGAGCCGCAGCAGAAGGTCATCCTGCTCGGCGACCTCAACGGCACGATGAACGACCGCGCCCTGAACGCGGTGACGTCCCAGATGCGTTCGACGCAGGGCGCGGCCGGCAGCGGCTTCGGGTTCAGCTGGCCCGCCGCGTTCCCGATGGCCCGCATCGACCAGATCATGGTGCGCGGCATCGAGCCGGTGTCGTCGTGGACGCTGGCCGAGACGGGCAGCGACCACCTCCCGGTCGCCGCCCGCGTCCAGCTCTGAGCGCCCGCCGCCGCCCCGGACTCCCGGAGCGGCGGCGGTGGTTGACGTGGCGTCAGGCGCGGTAGCCGAGGACCGTCATCATGCCCGCCTCCGCGTGGTACACGTTGTGGCAGTGGACCATCCACAGCCCCGGGTTGTCCGCGTCGAAGTCCACGCTCAGCGTCGCCCCCGGCAGCACGATCGCCGTGTCCTTGCGCGCCCCGGCCCGGCCCGACGCGCCGGTCAGCGCGAAGGTGTGGCCGTGCAGATGGACCGGATGCCACATCGACGTCGCGTTCACGAACACCAGCCGCACCCGCTCACCCGCCTTCACCGGATGCCGCTGGTCCGGCGTGTACGGGGTCTTGTCGAACGCCCAGTCGTAGCGCGCCATCCCGCCCGTCAGCCGCAGCCGGACCGTCCGGTCGGGCTTCCGCGCGGGCAGCGCCACCGACGCGTCGGCCCGCAGCCTGTCGGCGGTCAGCAGCCTGCCGTCCAGCTCCTTCGGCCGCGCCGTCGCGGAGGGCGCCGCGCCCGAACCCGTACGCAGCACCGCCAGCGCCGACGCCTTCTTCCCCTCGGCCACCGCCGTCAGCGGGAACACCCCCTCGCCGGCCGTGATCAGTACGTCGTAGCGCTCACCCATGCCGAGCAGCAGCGCGTCCGTCTTCGCGTGCCGCACCGGGTAGCCGTCGGTGTGCGTCACGGTCATCTCGTGGCCGCCGAGCGCGACGCGGAACGCGGTGTCACCGCCCGCGTTCACGATCCGCAGCCGGATCCGGTCGCCCGGCCGCGCCTTGAACACCGAAGGGGCCTTCGGCGTCCGGCCGTTGACCAGGTAGTACGGGTACGCCACATCGCCCGCGTCCCCGCCGAGCAACTCGCTGCGGGCGCCCATCATCATGCGGGAGGGGCCGTCGCCCTCCATCCCCTCCATGCCGTCCATCCCGGGCATGTCGTGTCCGGAGTGCCCGCCGCCCGAGCCGGAGCCGGAACCGCCGTGGTCCATGCCCGCGCTCAGCTCCTTCAGGACCGCGTCCGGCGTCGAACCGTCCACGCCGTCGACCCAGTCGTCGAGCACGAGGACCCACTCCCTGTCGTACGCCAGCGGCTCCTTCGGGTCCTCCACGACCAGCGGCGCGTACAGCCCCCGGTCCTGCTGCGTGCCCGAGTGCGGATGGAACCAGTACGTGCCCGGGTGCGGCACGGCGAAGCGGTACGTGAAGTCGGCGCCGGGCGCGATCGGCTTCTGCGTGAGTCCGGGGACGCCGTCCATGTCGTTGCGCAGGGCGAGGCCGTGCCAGTGCAGGGAGGTCGGCTCGGGCAGATGGTTGGCGAGGGTGAGGGCGAGCGTGTCGCCCGCGGTGACCCGGACCTCCTTGCCGGGCAGCTCACCGCCGTACGTCCAGGAGGTGACGGTACGTCCGCCGAGGTCGACGCGGGTCTTCGCGGCGGTGAGCCGGACGGAACGGACGGGACCCGAGCCCCGCTCGCGCTCGGCGGCGGCGACCTCCTGGCCGGCGGGGTCGACGTAGCCGGCGGGCGCGGGGCCGCCGGAGCCGTGGGCGCCGTGACCGGCGCCGCCGCTTCCGGTGCCGGTGCCGGTGCCGTCGCCGTCGGCGGAACAGGCGGCGAGGACCCCCGCGCCCGCCACGGCGATCGACGCGCCGAGCAGGGAGCGCCGGGAGGGGGCGGAGGAGAAGAGACGTGTGTCGCGCATGACTGAGGTACACCTCGAAAGTCGGTGAGGGATCTGCGATGAGCAGGCGAACGCGTCCGCCGCACGCGCCCCGCGCCCCGTTTCCGGGCAGGGGGAAGCGCACGGCCGGCGGCACGACCTAGATCCGCAGGACCGACAGACGGGCGAGGAGTCTTCGCGGGGGAGGGGCGTGCGGGGCGTACGGGGAGGCCGCCACGCGGCGCAGAAGGGTGCCGGTGGCGTCGGCGCCGCCCGGACGCAGCGCCACGAGGGCGATCACGAACAGGGTGAACGTGCCGAGCACGGCGAGACAGACCGAGAGCGGATCCATACCGCTGTCCCCGCCGCCGGGGTGCCGCGAACCGGCGCCGACCTGGGCGCTGGCGTCGGTGGTCATGGGGGCGGGGCCCATGTGGGCGGCATCCATGTGCGCGGCGACCACATGGGCGGACCCCATGTCCCCGGAGGGCTCCGTGTGTGCCATCGGGTGGCCGAGTGTGTGCATGCCGACGATGCCGAACAGCAGCGCCACGAACAGCAGCAGCCGTCCGCGCCCGCGCCCCCTCGTCGTCCTCCCGGCCATGCCCCGTACCTTACCCCCACCCGGTATGAGCGGTGCGGCGCCGTAGTGGCAGTTCGCGCAGTTCCCCGCGCCCCTGAGGTGACAGCCCCGGTGGGTGGGTTCTTCGTCTGACGGTCGCGTCGTGGCTGGTCGCGCAGTTCCCCGCGCCCCTGAGGGAACGGGTGTCACCCCCAGCTCCCCTCTCAAGCCCTCCGGCGCTTGAGGAGCGGGGCCCGGCCCCAGCCCCATCTCCAGCCCTCCGGCGCTTGAGGAGCGGGGCCCGGCCCCAGCCCCATCTCCAGCCCCTCCGGCGATTGAGGAGCGGGGTTCGGGGCGGAGCCCCGTGGCGTGGAGGTCCGCACCCTCACCCCAAAAAACCCGGCCCACCAAATCACCCCGTGTCAGCGGGCGACAGGCCGCACACTGTCTCGGATCACGATGTGCGTACCGAGAAGTTGCCGCCGCTGCGCCGTACGCGGCGTGTCCCCGAGCGTGAGCCGCACCGCCGTACGGCCCAGTTCCTCGCCCGGGATGTGCACCGTGGTCAGGCCCGGCGTGATGTCCGCCGCGACCGGGTCGTCGTTGTAGCCGACGACCGAGATGTCGTCCGGCACCCGCAGCCCGTACTCCGCGAGCGCCTTCACCGCGGCCGCCGCCACCCGGTCGTCCCCGGCGAACACCGCCGTGAACTCGGGCCGCCCGCCGCACTTCTCCAGCAGGTCGCGGATCGCCGCGTCACCGTTGTGCTGCCCGAAGCCGATCCCGTGCAACAGGGCGTCCGAACGCGGCACGCCGTGGTCGTCGAGGGCGCGCAGATACCCCCGTACGCGGTCCTCTCCCGTGGTGTTGCCGGGCTGGTAGCCGATCAGGGCGATCCGGCGGTGCCCGGCGCCCAGCAGATGGCTGGTGATGGCGTGGGCGCCCGCCTCGTTGTCGTACTGCACCACCACCGCCGGCACGTCCGGGGCCGGGGCCGGGCGGCCGCACAGCACCAGGCGCGACCCGGCGGCGGCGAGCGACTGCGCGTACCGGGCCATCCGCTGCCGGTACTCGTCGTCCTCGACCACCCCGCCGACCAGCACGACCGCCTCCGCCGCCTGCTCGCGCATCATCTGCACGAGCGCCAGCTCGCGCGCCGGGTCCGCGCCCGTGGAGGCGACCAGCGTCAGCCGGCCGTGCCGGGCGGCCTCCTCCTCGACGCCCTGCGCGATGGCCGCGTAGAACGAGCTGACCACGTCCAGCGTGAGCACGGCGATCGTCTTGCGGCCGGCGCCGGCCAGCGCGCGGGCGTGCGCGTTGGCGACGTAGTCCAGTTCCTTGGCGGCGCGCAGCACCTTGGCGCGCGAGGCCGCCGAGGTCGGATAGTTCCCGGCGAGCACCCGTGACACCGTGGCCACCGACACCCCCGCACGCGCCGCCACGTCCCGGATCGTGGCCCGCTCGCTCACAGTGTGACTCCCCTTGGTCCAGCGGTGCGGGGCCCGGCCGTCGCGCGGGCCCCGCACCATCATCGCGTGTACCGGTGCCGTGCGGCAGCCGGGTCAGTGGGCGGCGGCGTACTCCGTGGAGAACTCGTCCAGGATCTTCTTGCCGCCCTGCGCCTGCCACTTGGCGTAGATGCCGTCCCAGTCGGAGACCTTCTTGCGGCCCGAGACGACGGCCGTGACCCCGTCGTCGATGAGCTGCTGGAGCGCCGCGCCCTGCCGGTTGTACGTGTCGGACTGGAGGCCGAAGCGGATGTTCGGCTGCATCATCGGCACGACCTTCGTCTGCCAGGTGTGCAGCCGCTCCACGACGTCCCCGAAGCCCGGCACGTACAGCACCTGCGGGGCGTCCGAGAGGTACTGGAACGGCACGTTCGTCTTCGACTCGACGAGGCCCAGCTCGGTCGGGATCGGGTTGTTGTCCTTGTCCCGCTCGAAGTGCGTGCCCTCCAGGCCGAAGTGCGTCAGCTCGTACTCCTTCGTGCCGAACGGCGCGGCCAGGTAGTCGAGGACGCGCAGGATCAGCTTCACGCGGTCCTTGGACGCCTTCTTGAGCACGGTGTAGCCGAAGATGCCCCGGCTCTGCTGGTACTTGGCGCTCGCGCCGGGCGCCGCGTACGGCACGACGGCGTCCAGGTCGTACGCCTTCTTGATGCCCTGCGCGGACGCCGGGTAGGCGAGGAAGCCGTCCGTCATGGAGAGCACGGAGCCGTTCCAGAACTGCGTCTTGAGGTCGACCTGGGAGACCGAGGTGGCCTCCGGGTAGTACGAGCCCTGCTGCCGCAGCCTGGCCAGGTACTCCAGCATCGACTTGAACTCGTCGGTGCCGCCGAAGTGCACGGCCTTGCCGCCCCGCACGGCGAACTCGTTGGGCGCGCCGAACCAGTTGGCGTGCGTCTTGTAGCCGAAGTACGCGGTCGCCGACGAACCGAGCGCCCACTTCTTGCCGCCCGTCGCCTCCTTGGCCATCGCCGCGAAGTCGTCGGCGGACATGCCCGGCTTGTAGCCCGCCTTCCCGAGCGCCTGCGCGTTGGAGAACATGGTGTCCTGCGGCTTGGGCCGCTCCACCGGGACGCCGTAGATCCGCCCGGAGATCCGGCCCATGCCCTCCCACGCGTACTGGGGGATGCCCGCCAGGTGCGGGTAGTCCTTGACCGCGTCGCCGGACAGGAACTCGGTGAGGTCCGCGCAGCGCGACTTCACGAACTGGGCCTCGCGCGGCAGCACGTACCCGCCGCCGATGTTGATGACGTCGGGGAGGTCGTCGCCCGCGAACAGCGTCGCCATCTTCGAGCGGAAGTCAGCGTCCGGCACGACCGTGAACTCGACGTCCACGCCCAGCGCCTCGTTGACCGCCGCCCAGTACTTGTTCTGCGCGGCCGGCTTGGGCGGCGTGCCGTACGTGATGGTCAGGACGCGGATCTTCTCCTTGCCGGAGCCCGGCTTCTCCGCGACCGCCTTGATCAGGTCCGACGGGTACTTCGTGTAGCCGGCCTGCACGCCTTCGGCGGTCGGCGCGAGGTCCGGGGTGGCGCCCTTGGCGGGGCTGTACGCGGGCCAGGCCGCCGCCTTCTTGCCCGCGTTGGACACGGAACCGCCGCCGCCGCTGTCCGTGGAGCAGGCGGTGAGCAGCGAGGGGGCGGCGACGGCGGCGCCGCCGATGGCGATGGAACGCAGCAGCGTACGGCGGGAGATGTTCGCGGACATGGTGAAGGACCCTTCGGATCAAGGAAGTCGGGGGACGGGCGACGTACGGGGAAGGGGGGTGGCGAACAGCGGGCGGCTCAGCTCTTGATGGCGCCGGTGAGCACGCCCTTGGCGAAGTACTTCTGGAGGAAGGGGTAGACGATCAGGATCGGCACGGTGGCGATCACCAGGACCGCCATCTGCGTGGTCTGCGGCGCGGACACCATGCCCGCCTCGCTCAGCCCGGTGTCGGCGATCTGCGCGCCGCCGATCACGTAGGTGCGCAGCACCTGCGACAGCGGCCAGTGCCCGGACTCCAGGTAGATCGACGCGGTGAACCAGGCGTTCCAGTACGACACCGCGTAGAACAGGCCGACCACCGCGAGCGCCGCCTTCGACAGCGGCAGAGCGATCCGCCAGAACGTCGTCCAGTCGCCGGCGCCGTCGAGGCGGGCCGCCTCGTACAGCTCCTCGGGGATGCCCTGGAAGAAGCCGCGCAGGACGATCAGATTGAACACGTTGATGAGCACCGGCGCGATCAGGGCCGCGTATGTGTCCATCAGGCCGAGCCCCTTGACCAGCAGGAACGCGGGGATCATGCCGGGCGGGAAGAGGAACGTGAACAGGATGAGCAGCAGGACCGGCTGGCCGCCCCACACCCCGGGCCGGCTCAGCGCGTACGCGAGGAACGCGGTGCAGGCCAGCGAGAGGAGCGTACCGACGACGGTGACGCCGACGCTCACGCCGAGGGCCTTGGTGACGATGCCGCCGCTCAGGATGTTCTGGTAGGCGCGCAGCGTCGGCTCGCTCGGCCACAGCACCCAGCCGCCGTTGGCCACGACCTCCTGGTTGGAGGCGAGCGAGGTGGAGACGATGACGAGGAAGGGGACGAGGACCAGCGCCAGGAGGACGAGGATCGCCAGGCCCTTGGCGGCGCGGGTCAGCGGCTTCGGCTTCTCCATCCAGGCGGGGCGGACCGGCCGCGCTGTCGTGCTGCTCACTTGTAGACCCCCTGCTCGCCGAGCTTGTGCGCGATGCGGTTGGCGACGAAGACCAGCAGGGCGCCGACCACGCCCTTGAACAGGCCGGCCGCCGCGGCGTATCCGGTGTCGCCGCCGACGATGCCCTGCCAGAAGACGAACGTGTCGAGGACCTCGCCGACCTCCGGGCCCACCGACTGCCGCTGGAGCAGCATCTGTTCGAAGCCGACGGAGAGGATGTCGCCGAGCCGCATGATGAGCAGCAGGACGACGATGGGCCGGATCGACGGCAGGGTGACGTGCCAGAAGCGGCGCCAGGGTCCTGCCCCGTCGATGGCGGCGGCCTCGTACTGCTGCTCGTCGACCTGCATGAGCGCGGCCAGGAAGATGATCGTGCCCCAGCCGGCGTCCTTCCAGATCACCTCGGCGACCACGAGCGGCCGGTAGGCGTCGGGGTTGCCGATGATGTCGACGCTGTGCAGGCCGGTGTCGCCGAGGAAGCTGTTGAGCAGGCCCGTGTCGGAGAGCACCTGCTGGAACAGGGCGACGACGATCACCCAGGACAGGAAGTGCGGCAGATAGACCACGGACTGCACGAAGCGGCGGGTGATGTCCGAGGTCAGGCTGTGCAGCAGCAGCGCGATGGCGAGCGGCACGGGGAAGTAGAACACGAGCTGGAGCACCGCGATGTAGAGCGTGTTCCAGGTCGCGTGCCAGAAGTCGGGGTCGCCGAACATCCGGGCGAAGTTGCCGAAGCCGACCCAGGAGCTGCCCCACAGGCCGGCGAAGGGGTCGTAGTCCTTGAACGCCACGACGTTGCCGACGAAGGCGCCGTAGTGGAAGACGAGGAAGTAGGCCAGCCCCGGCACCATGAGCAGCACCAGGGTGCGGCTGCCGCGAAAACGTTTCCAGCCCTCTCCGTGCGGCTTTTTGCTGGTGTCCGTCCTGCTTTGCGGCCCGCCGGGAGGTGCCGCCATCCCGGCATCGGGCCTGTCCTTCGCCACCGTGGGCACGGGAACCCCTCCGTCGTTGGAACAAGGTGAGGCGGAATCTAAAACGGTTACTACGGGCGGTCAACCCCCTTGGCACAAGGCAGTCTTGACCGCATGCACGCCGGATGCCTAGCCTCCAGCGTCAGTGGAGTAACCGGTTACAGTGAGGGCTTCTGAGGAGAGGTGGGAACGCGTGACGGCACACCGACCGACCGCGGCACTGGCCATGGGGGCCCAGGTGGTGGAGCGGGCCTTCCCGCCCGACCTGCGTGAACGGCTGGGCCGCAGCGCCCGGTTGACGTCCCCGGCGGGGGCGCTCGCGCTGACCGGGTCACTGGAGGAGCCGGCGGCGCGGGAGGTCCTGGCGGACGTGGAGGTCCTGGTCACCGGCTGGGACTGCCCGCCGCTCACCGCCCAAGTCCTCGCCGGTGCACCCCGGTTGAGGGCCGTCATGCATGCCGCCGGGTCGGTCAGGCCCATCGTCACCGACGCCGTCTGGGAGCGCGGCCTGCTCGTCTCCTCCGCCGCCGACGCCAACGCCGGACCCGTCGTCGCCTACACCCTCGCCGCGATCACCTTCGCCGCGAAGGACGCGCTGGGCACGGCCGCCCGGTACGGGAAGGGATGGCCGGCGTTCCTCGACCGCGAGGGGGCCGACGCGCGGGTCGTCGGCGTCATCGGAGCCTCCCGCATCGGACGCCGGGTCATCGAAGCGCTGCGCGCCGACCCCGCCGGATACCGGGTACTGCTCTGCGACCCGTACGTCGATGCCGGGGACGCGGCGCGGATGGGCGCGGAGCGGGTCGCCCTGGACGAGCTGTGCCGGCGCAGCTCCATCGTCAGCGTGCACGCGCCGCTGCTGGAGTCGACGCGGGGGATGGTCAGCGCGGCCATGCTCCGGCTCATCCCCGACGGGGGTGTCGTCATCAACACGGCGCGGGGGGCGCTCCTCGACACGGAGGCGCTGGCCGCTGAGTGCGGGGCGGGTCGGTTGTCGGCGTTCCTCGACGTCACGCACCCGGAACCGCTGCCGGCGGGGCATCCGCTGCTGACGCTGCCGAACGTGCTGGTCACTCCGCATGTCGCCGGGGCGCAGGGGAGCGAGGTGCGGCGGCTCGGGCTGTTCGCGGTGGAGGAGGTCGAGCGGTACGTCTTGGGGGCTCCGCTGCGGGGCGCTTTGGCGCGGGGCGACTTGTCGAGGGTGGCCTGAGCGCTTCCCGTCCCGGGTGGGGGTGAGTGTGCCGTCTGCGGGTCCGTCGTGGTTGCTCGCGCAGTTCCCCGCGCCCCTAGGGTGGGTGGGTCTGCCCGTGGGTTCGTATCCGACGGTCCGTCGTGGCTGAGCGCGCAGTTCCCCGCGCCCCTGGGCGGGTGGGCCAGCCCGTAGGTTTTTACGTGACGGTTCGTCGTGGCTGGTCGCGCAGTTCCCCGCGCCCCTGGAGGGGCGACTGCGTCGCCACCTCCCCCCTGGGGGCAGCGGGAGGGGCGACTTCGTCGCCCGCCCCCGCCGGGGAGCTGGGGCGGAGCCCCGCTTCCCTCAGGGGAAGCTGCACGGAGTGCATGCTTCAGGGGCGCGGGGAACTGCGCGAGAAGCCCCACCGGGCCGCGGACGAAGTACAACCCAGGGGCGCGGGGAACTGCGCGACCAGCCACCCACCGGCCCGCAGGTGGCCCCCGGTCGAAGCCGCCCCGCAAAAGGGACGGGCGGGCCCGGGTTCTGGGAACTCGGAGCCCGCCCGACCGCCGGAGGCAACCGCCTCAGCGCCGCCGATAAGAATCGACGTACCCGGAGGCAGGCGTACCGACCCCGGTGACATCGTCATACCCGCGAACGGCCTTCAAGGACGCGTCCTTGCCGAGACTGCGCACAGACGTCAACAGCCCGTCCGCGGAGTCGTACCCGTTGGCGAAGTCCACCCGCGCGACAGCGAGGTCCTTACCGGTGGGCCGGTCGGTGACGTCGTGGTAGACACCGGACGCGTACCGCGAGTAGATCACCGGGTTGGCGAACCCGATCGCCTTGCCACCCCGCGCCTGCTGCGCGAGCGCCTGCACACCCGCGATCACCGGCGCCGCCAGCGACGTACCACCGATGCGGTACTCGTCGTAGCCGAGCGACCCGTCGGGCATGGTCTGGGTCTGGCCCACGAGGAAGCCCGTGTTGGGGTCACCGACGGCCGCGATGTCCGGGACGACCCGGTTGACGCCGCCGTTGGCCCGCGCCAGAGCGGACGGCACGACCTTCTTCTGGTAGTACGGCTGCGGAACGGACTTGCTCGTACCGCCACCCGCACCGGAGGTGTACGCGCCGGGGAAGCCGGTCCAGCTCTTGCCGTCGGCCGACAGATTGGCCTTGAGCGTGCCCCAGCCGGTCTCCCACTTGTACGTGTCGCCCTTGCCGACGTTCAGCGACGTACCGCCGACGGCCGTCACCCACGCGGAGTTGGCGGGCGTGTCGACCTGCTTCGTCCCCGTGGACGCGACGTTGTCGCCGTTGTCGCCGGAGGAGAAGTAGAAGCCGATGCCCTCGACCGCGCCGAGCTGGAAGACGTGGTCGTACGCGGCGGCCAGCTCGGGCGTCTGGTTGGCCTCGACGTCGCCCCAGGAGTTGGAGACGATGTCGGCGAGGTGGTTGTCGACGACCTTGCCGAGCGAGTCGAGCAGGTCGTCGTCGTAGCAGGACGCGGCGCCCACGTACGTGATGCCCGCCTGCGGGGCGAGCGCGTGCACGGCCTCGACGTCGAGGGTCTCCTCGCCGTACCAGCCGGAGGCCCCGCACTCCTCGGTCTTGGTGTAGTTCTTCGGCAGCACCTGCTTGAACTGCCCGGCGGCATACCGGCCGTCACCGTTCTTGGCCGCGTACGTCGCCGCGTCCTTGGCGATGGTCGGCGAGGCGTACGCGTCGGTGATGGCGACCCGCACGCCCTTGCCGGTCGCCTTGCCCGCGCCGTAGGCGGCCCGGAGCTGCTTGCCGGTGTAACCGCGCACCGCGTAGGGGACCTTGGTGCCGTACGCGTCCGGCAGCGTGGTCGCCACCTTCGAGCCGTAGTACGAGGAGAACGGCCCGGCGTTGCGGAACACCGCGTCCGGCGGCGGCAGTTGGTCCTTCTTCGTCGCCTTGTGCGGCGCGCTGTCCAGGCCGGTGACGGTCAGCACGGCCCCGTCGAGGGAGGCCGGCACGGACGCGGTCGCGGCGGGGGCGCGGTAGGTGTGCTTGCCCTTGGCGAAGTTGTGGAACTGGGTGCCGAACGCCTTCTCGGCGGCGGCCACGTCACCGGTGACCGCTATGTAGTGCGCGGTCGTGCCGGTGACCGTCAGGCCCGAGGCGCGCAGCCACTTGGAGACGGCGGCTGTCTGGGCCGTGGACGCGCCGAACCGGGCGCGGGCGCGGGCGGCGCTCAGGTACTTACCGTACGAGCGCGAGTGCGGGTCCGACACGGCCTTCGCGTACGCGGCGAGCCCCTTGGGGTCGCGCCCCGCGAGGTAGACGCGGGCGTTGACCTTGCTGCTGTCGGCGGTGGCGCCGCGATCGGCGGAACCGGTCGCCCACAGCGGCTTGGTGCCGGAGAGGGTGTGGCGGCCCGTGCCGGGGTCGGCCTGGGCGGTGGGCGCGGCGAGGGCGAGGGCACCGGCGAGCAGCGGCAGTGTCGCTGCGATGCTGAGGCCGGCCCGGGCGCGCGTGCGGCGGGTGCCGCTGGTGGATCTCATAGAACCCCCTGGTCTCATGGAACCCCTGGGTAAGTGCACTTGTGTAAGGCACACGCAGAGAGAGCCCCACTCTTGCCAGGAACCGTTCACGCCGGGGGAATGGATCGATCAAGAAGGCGTCAAGTCCCGTCACGTGTGTGACGGTTGAGGCGGTTTGGGCGGTCGGAAACGATCACCCGCCGTCAGTGGCGGCCACTCACGGCCGCGCGCCCCGCTTCTTGAGCATCGCCGTCATGAGATCGATCTCCGACTGCTGGGACGCCACCATCCCGCGCGCGAGCCGCTGTTCGACCTCCACGTCACAGCGCTTCACGCACCCCTTGGCCATGTGCACGCCGCCCTTGTGGTGGGCGATCATCAGCCGCAGATACCGCACCTCGGCGTCCTTGCCGCTCGCCTCGCGCAACGCGTCGAGCTGCGTGTTCGTCGCCATGCCCGGCATCAGCGCGCCGTCCTCGCCCACCGGCGCGCGCGCCATGCCCATCCACGCCATCGGCGGCTCGGTCGACACCTTGGGCAGTTGCCACAGATCGAGCCAGCCGAGCAGCATGCCGCGCTGATTGGCCTGCGTCTGCGCGATGTCGTACGCGAGACGGCGGACCTCCTCGTCGCCGGTGCGGTCGCGCACGATGTACGACATCTCGACGGCCTGCTGGTGATGGACCGCCATGTCCCGGGCGAACCCGGCGTCCGCGGACTCCGCCCCCGGCACCTTGAGCGCCGCGGGCCCGTCGTGCCCGGCCGCCATCGAACAGCCGGCGGCCCCGGCCGCGACGCACACCGCCGCCGCCAGGGCCACCGGCCACCGCGTGGCGCGCCGCCTCACTGGGACAGACCGCCCGTGCAGGCCGCGCCCGGCTCGGGGGTCTGCTTGCCCTGCACGAACGCGGCGAAGAACGAGGCGACCGCCGGGTCGGAGGCGCTCTTGACCGTCCGCTGATGCCCCCAGGCGCTCAGCATGATCGGGTCCTTCTGCCCCTCCAACGGGCTCATCAGCGAGTACGGCGTCTGCCGCACCTTCGCCGCGAGCGCCGCCACGTCCGCCTTCTTCGCCTTCGCCGTGTACGTCACCCAGACGGACCCGTGCTCCAGGGAGTGCACGGCGTTCATGTCGGGGATGGCCTTCGTGTACACGTCGCCGTTGCAGTTCATCCAGACCTGGTTGTGGTCACCGCCGGCCGGCGGGGTCATCGGGTACGTCACCTGCTTCGTGACATGGTTACGGGTGAGCTTCCCGCTCCACGTCCCGACCCCGTCCTTGTCGTACGTGAACGACCCGGCCGCACTCTTGCCGTCCTTGCCGCTCTTGGCCTCGGCGGCGGCCGCCGTGTCGTCGCCGCCCTTCGTGACCGCCCACGCGCCCACGCCGACCAGGGCCGCGACCACCACGGCGCTCACCGAGACGACCGCGATCCGTGTCCGGCGCTGACGGGAACGCTCGGCCTGCCGCATCTGCTCTATGCGGTCCCTCGGGGACGCGGCGGACATCTTCTTCGCGGAACCCATGGCGTGTCCTTCGGGGTGCGGGGCGTGACGGGTGGGCCCGCTGATCGTAAGGGGAAAACAGGGGCTGCGGGAGGTGGCGTCGTGGGTGTCCCGCAGGGCAGGCACTATGGGCGGGAGGGGTTCACCGGGCACTATGAACAGGACACCGGCCGATCACGTTCGATCATCGTCGGCAACGCGCGCGAAACCGGCGTGTGGTGGGATGTGACCATGTGTGCGTGAAGTGTTCCTCAGCATGGGAGCAACCAGCCTGACCAGCAAGGATGGGTGGAATCGGAAGATGGACAAGCAGCAGGAATTCGTGCTCCGGACCCTGGAGGAGCGCGACATCCGGTTCGTGCGCCTGTGGTTCACCGACGTGCTGGGCTTCCTGAAGTCGGTGGCGGTGGCCCCGGCCGAACTGGAACAGGCATTCGACGAGGGCATCGGCTTCGACGGTTCGGCCATCGAGGGCTTCGCCCGGGTCTACGAGTCCGACATGATCGCCAAGCCGGACCCGAGCACGTTCCAGGTCCTGCCGTGGCGCGCCGAGGCCCCCGGCACCGCGCGCATGTTCTGCGACATCCTGATGCCCGACGGCTCGCCGTCCTTCGCGGACCCGCGCTACGTCCTCAAGCGGGCCCTCGCCAAGACCTCCGACCTCGGGTTCACCTTCTACACGCACCCCGAGATCGAGTTCTTCCTCCTCAAGGACAAGCCGCTCGACGGCTCCCGCCCCACCCCGGCCGACAACTCCGGCTACTTCGACCACACCCCGCAGAACGTCGGCATGGACTTCCGCCGCCAGGCCATCACCATGCTCGAATCGATGGGCATCTCGGTCGAGTTCAGCCACCACGAGGGGGCGCCGGGCCAGCAGGAGATCGACCTCCGCTACGCCGACGCGCTCTCCACGGCGGACAACATCATGACGTTCCGCCTGGTCATGAAGCAGGTGGCGCTGGAGCAGGGGGTGCAGGCGACGTTCATGCCGAAGCCGTTCTCCGAGCACCCCGGCTCCGGCATGCACACGCACCTCTCCCTCTTCGAGGGCGACCGCAACGCCTTCTACGAGTCCGGCGCCGAGTACCAGCTCTCCAAGGTCGGCCGCTCCTTCATCGCGGGCCTGCTGCGCCACGCCGCGGAGATCTCCGCCGTCACCAACCAGTGGGTCAACTCCTACAAGCGCATCTGGGGCGGCTCCGAGCGCACCGCCGGCGCGGGGGGCGAGGCGCCCTCGTACATCTGCTGGGGGCACAACAACCGCTCGGCCCTCATCCGCGTCCCCATGTACAAGCCCGGCAAGACCGGCTCGGCCCGCGTCGAGGTCCGCTCCCTCGACTCCGGCTGCAACCCGTACCTCGCCTACGCGGTCCTGCTCGCCGCCGGCCTCAAGGGCATCGAGGAGGGCTACGAACTCCCTCCGGGCGCCGACGACGACGTCTGGGCCCTCTCCGACGCGGAGCGCCGCGCCATGGGCATCGAGCCCCTGCCCCAGAACCTCGGCGAGTCCATCGCCCTCATGGAGCGGTCCGAACTGGTCGCGGAGACGCTGGGCGAACACGTCTACGACTTCTTCCTCCGGAACAAGAAGCAGGAATGGGAGGAGTACCGCTCCGAGGTAACGGCGTTCGAGCTGAGGAAGAACTTGCCGGTGCTGTAGCCCTGCCGGCGCCGGTGCGTCGTTGCCTGCGGGCCCGTGCTGGCTGATCGCGCAGTTCCCCGCGCCCCTGTCGGGGCACTACGCGTGCGTGGTCACCTGCGGGTGTGTGGGGGCTTCTCGCGGAGTTCCCCGCGCCCCTGAAGCGTGCACTTCGTGCAGCTTCCCCTTCGGGAAGCGGGGCTCCGCCCCAGCTCCCCAGCGGGGGCGGCGACGAAGTCGCCCCTCCCGCTTCCCCCAGGGGGGAGGGTGCGACGTAGTCGCCCCGACAGGGGCGCGGGGAACTGCGCGAGCAACCACGACGGGCCGTCAGGTAGGAACCCACGGGCTGGCCCACTACCTCAGGGGCGCGGGGAACTGCGCGATCAGCCACGACGAATGTCGAGGACCCCCACCGGCCGGAGCCACCCCCAGCGGCGCCCGGGGCTGCCCGTAACGCCCCCTTACAAGTACGCCGGGGAGACCGCTGCGCGGAGGAGGCGGTGGGGGTGGCCGGTGCCGTTGGCTGGGACGGCGTAGAGGTCCGCGCCGTAGTCGCCCGGAAGGGCGTACGTGACGTGGGCGTCGTCACTCCAGACGGCCTGATCGTCGACGCTGCGCGTCTCCGCGAGGGCCGTCTCCCTCATCGTCACCAGATCAAGCACGTACAGCCGCCACGGCGCATCCGCCGGCAACCCCGCCACCCGCTTCTTGTAGGCGACCCGCGTCCCGTCCGGCGACAGCGAGGGGCACTCGACGTTCCGGTGCAGCGTCGTCACCGTACGGTCGCGCAGATCGCCCCGGACCAGATAGGTGTGGCCCCCCGTGGCGAGCGTCGCGTAGAAGTGGCGGTCGTCGGCGGCGAAGGTGACGCCCCAGAAGTTGACGTCCGCCGCCCGGTAGGGCCGCCCGTCCTTGAGGATGCGGTACGCCTCCAGCGACGGCGTCAGCTTTCCCGTAGCCGTGTCGAGGATGGCCGCCCGCGTCGAGAAGTCCGTGCCCGCGTAACTGTCGCCGCCGACGAACGCCGTCCACGCCGCGTACCGCCCGCTCGGCGAGACCCGGGCGCGGGAGGGGATGCCCGGCACCGGATAGTGCGGCCCTTCGCGCAGACGGGCGTCGAGGACGACGGCCCGGTAGGTGTCGCCGAGGGCGCCGTGCACGGCCTGGAGGCAGATCCCGGTGCCCGAAGCGGCGTAGAAGCGCAGGCACTTGAGGCCGGTGGCGGTCGCCGTGCGCGGGCCGAAGGGCGCGGAGCGGGGAGTGGAGGCGAGTTCGTCGCGGTGCGGGCCCCACGCCATGTTCCGGAAGACGAGCCGGTGCCCGCGCGGCGCGAGCGCGACCTCGCCGCTGGTGACGCGCGGGCCGCCGGGCCTGGCCCGGGTGCGCAGGTCGGCGCGGGCCGAGGCGTGCAGCACGGCGGCCGTGGCGACGGCGGCCAGCGCGAGCACCGCCGCGAGCAGGATCGTGAACTTGCCGCGGTTCGTCATGCGGTCGCTTCCGTACGGGTGGAGGGCCGGTCGGGCAGGGGGCGGAAGACGTACGCCACGGCCGCGCTCGCGGCGAGCAGCAGCGCGGCGGCGCCGAGGGCCGGGCGGTCGCCCCACGCCGTCCACGCCGCCCCGAACCCGATCGAGCAGCCGAAACGGGCGGCGGCCTGTCCGGTCTGGACGACGGCGAGCCCCGAGGCGCGGCGCGCGGCGGGCAGCCCGGCGGACGCGGCGGCCATGAGGACGCCGTCGGTCGCCGCGTAGAACGTGCCGTGCAGCAGCAGGACGAGGAAGGGCAGCGCCGGGCTGTGCGCGTGCGTGAGCAGCAGCCCGTACACCGCGAGCAGCGCGAGATGGCCGCCGAGGAAGACCGGCCACGCGCCGACGCGGTCGCTCAGCCGCCCGAGCGGCGCCGCGAGGAGCAGGAACGCGGCGGCCGTCCCGAGCGGGAGCAGCGCGAACCAGCGCTCGGAGACGCCGAGTTGGCGCTGGAGGACGAGGTAGACGAACGCGTCGCTGACCGTGGCGAGGCCGAGCAGCGCGGCGCACAGCGTGGGGCGGGCGAGGACCGGCCACAGGGGGCGGCGGTCCGGCGGGGGAGCGGCGGGCTCGGGGCGGCGCCGGGCCGAGGACGGCACGAACAGCAGCAGGACGACGACGCCGAGCGCGGCGACGCAGAAGCTGACGGTGAAGACCGCGTCGTAGCCGTCGACCGTGGCCCGCAGGATGACGAACGCGACGAGCGGCCCGAGCAGCGCGCCCGCCGTGTCCATCGCGCGGTGCACGCCGAACGCCCGGCCGCGTGTCTCGGGCGTGCTGGACGCGGCGATCAGGGCGTCGCGCGGCGCGGTGCGCAGGCCCTTGCCGGTGCGGTCGGCGGCGAGTACGGCGCCGATCAGGGGGAGTGAACCGGCGAGCAGGAGCAGCGGCTTGCACACCGCCGACAGGCCGTAGCCGAGCACGGCGACCGTCTTGTGGCGGCCCGCGCCGCTGTCCGCGTACCGGCCGCCGACGAGCCGGACGAGCGCCGAGAAGCCGTTGTAGACGCCGTCGAGGAGGCCGAAGCCGAGGGGGCTGAGGCCGAGCCCGGCGACGAGGTACAGCGGCAGGACGGCGGTGACCATCTCGGAGGAGACGTCGGTGATGAGGCTGACCGTGCCGAGCGCGAGGACGGTGGAGCCCACGGCGCGCCGCCGCCTGGCCTGCTGCCGGGCGGCGGACTCCGCGGACGGGGGCGCCGAGGGGGTGGCGCGGCTGTCCGCTACGTACATGTCAGGACGTCCAGACGCCGGTGATGTCCTTGGCGGAGGCCGCGTTGCCCGCGTGGGTGCTCAGGCCGTGCATGTCCTCCAGGGTGCGCAGCAGGTCGTAGTGGTTGTACGTGGTGGAGGTCGTCGAGCCCGGGGTGACCTGCTGCCCGTACAGGACCGTGGGGATCTTGTTGCCGCTGAGCCGGTTGTCCTCGTCGAAGGTGACGACGAGGAGGCTGTTGTGGGTCTTGGCCCAGGTGGCGTAGGCGCCGAGGTTGTCCTTGAGCCAGGTGTCGCCGGACGCGACGGAGCAGTCGTGCATGTCGCTGCACAGGTTCGGGACGACGAAGGAGACCTGGGGGAGCGTCGAGTAGTCGCTCGGGAACTGCGCGAACGTCTTCGCGGACGACGTGGGTACGTTGCTGAAGCCGAACCACGGGTTGTGCTTGCGGGCGTACTTGCCCGAGGAGCAGGTGGTGGAGCCCTGGCTGGGCAGGGTCTCGTTGTAGCTGCCCCAGGTCTTGCCGGCGGCGATCAGCTCCGAGGCGAGGTTCGGCGCGGAGGAGAAGCCGGGGGTGTAGCAACTGTCGTCGGTGATGCCCTGGGTGGAGCCGGAGAACAGGGCGAAGTAGTTGGGCTGGCTCGGGTGCGTCTCGGCGTAGGAGGCGGTGAGGTTCGCGCCGCCCGCCTTGAGGCTGTTGATGTAGGGGGCGCTGCTGGAGCCGATGACCTGGTTGTAGGCGTGGTTCTCGAAGACGACCACGATCGTGTGGTCGGGGGTGGGCACGCTCGCGGCGGCGTGCGCGGGCGCGATGCCGGTCAGGGCGAGCCAGCCGCCGCCCGCGGCCGCCGCGAGGGCGAGCGCCGAGGCGAGCACCTTGCCGCGGGCGCGCGAGAGGAATGTTCTGCCGGGCACGAAGACCTCCGGTGTGGGGGAGAACGGGGGACGAGGGCCTGTCGTACGGACGTGCCCAGCGCGCCGAAGCGGGCCCCTGGCGGGCCTGTCGTACGGTCGTGCCGAGCGCGCCGGACGCGGGCCCCTGGCGGTGCGGACAGAGCATGCACACGCCAAGTTGCCCCTCGGGGGTGGCGCTCAACCCCGCCGGATGAAGCGCTGGTGAATCCTTTGCCCACCCCGCACCCGATCACCGCCCGGCCACGGACCGCCGACCCGCCCCTCGCCGACCCGGGGCTATAGGCTCAAGGCGGGAAAGATCGAACAGGAGGCCGCGCGATGTCGGTGCCGCAAGGACGCAGGAGCAGCACGTTCACGCGACTGCTGCGGCACGGGTTCACCGACCCGTCCGGGGCCGAGCGCCTCCTCGACGCCGAGGCCCTGTCCTCCGTACGCCACGACCCGCTGCTCCTCGACGCGCTCGGCGCCACCGCCGACCCCGACCTCGCCCTGCTCGGACTCGTCCGGCTGGCCGAGGCGCAGGAGCGGGTGCACGGCGACGCGGGCCGGCGCGAACTGCTCGACACCCTCATCGCCGCGAAACCGCTGCGCGACCGGCTGCTCGCCGTGCTCGGCGCCTCCGAGGCCCTCGCCGACCACCTCGCCCGCCACCCCGACGACTGGCGGGCCCTCGCCACGTACGAGCACAGCGATCTGCACCCCGGCATCGAGGAGTTCGAAGCGGGCCTCGCGGACGCCGGCGACCCCGACGCGCTGCGCGTCGCCTACCGGCGCTGCCTGCTGTCCATCGCCGCCCGCGACGTGTGCGGCACCACCGACCTCGCCCAGACCGCCGCCGAACTCGCGGACCTCGCCACCGCCACCCTGCGCGCCGCACTCGACCTCGCCCGCGCCGACTCCCCGCAGGACGCGGCCCGTTGCCGGCTCGCCGTCATCGCCATGGGCAAGTGCGGCGGCCACGAACTCAACTACGTCTCCGACGTCGACGTCATCTTCGTCGCCGAACCCGCCGACCAGAGCGGCGACGCCGACGAGAACAAGGCGCTCCAGGCCGCCACCCGGCTCGCCTCGCACATGATGCGGATCTGCTCCGACACCACCGTCGAGGGCACCATCTGGCCCGTCGACGCCAACCTGCGCCCCGAGGGCCGCAACGGGCCGCTGGTGCGCACCCTCTCCTCCCACCTCGCCTACTACCAGCGCTGGGCCAAGACCTGGGAGTTCCAGGCGCTGCTCAAGGCCCGCCCGGTCGCCGGCGACCCCGACCTCGGCGCGGCCTACGTCGAGGCCGTCTCCCCGCTCGTGTGGCAGGCGGCCGAGCGGGAGAACTTCGTCCCCGACGTCCAGAAGATGCGCAAGCGCGTCGTCGACAACATCCCCGTCGGCGAGGTCGAACGGGAGCTGAAGCTCGGGCCCGGCGGCCTGCGCGACGTCGAATTCGCCGTCCAGCTCCTCCAGTTGGTGCACGGCCGCTCCGACGCCACGCTCCGCAGCGGCACCACCCTCGACGCCCTCGCCGCGCTCGCCGAGGGCGGCTACGTGGGCCGGGTCGACGCCGTCCAGCTCGACGACGCCTACCGCTTCCTGCGTACGCTCGAACACCGCATCCAGCTCTACAAGTTGCGGCGCACCCACCTCGTGCCCGAGGACGAGGCCGACCTGCGCCGCATCGGCCGCTCCATGGGCATGCGCACCGAACCCATCACCGACCTCAACCGCGCCTGGAAACGCCACACCTCGGTCGTACGGCGGCTGCACGAGAAGCTGTTCTACCGGCCGCTGCTCGACGCCGTCGCCCAACTCGCCCCGGGCGAGATCCGGTTGCGCACGGACGCCGCCCGCGAACGGCTCGTGGCCCTCGGCTACGCCGACCCCAGCGCCGCCCTGCGCCACCTCGAAGCGCTCGCCTCCGGCGTCTCCCGCAAGGCCGCCATCCAGCGGACGCTGCTGCCCGTGCTGCTCGGCTGGTTCGCGGACTCCGCCGACCCCGACGCGGGCCTGCTCGGCTTCCGCAAGGTCTCCGACGCGCTCGGCAAGACGCCCTGGTACCTGCGGCTGCTGCGCGACGAGGGCGCCGCCGCCGAGAACCTGGCCCGCGTCCTGTCCGCCGGCCGGCTCGCCCCCGACCTGCTCATGCGCGCCCCCGAGGCGGTCGCCCTGCTCGGCGACGAACGCGGCCTCGAACCGCGCGGGTACGCCCAGTTGACGCAGGAGGTGCTGTCCGCCGTGGGCCGCGCCGACGGCGCCGAACAGGCCGTGAACGCGGCACGCGGCGTGCGCCGCAGGGAACTGTTCCGCACCACCGCCGCCGACATCATCGCCTCCTACGGCACCGAGGACCAGCCCGTCGTCGCCGACCAGGGCGCCCTCGTCGACCGCGTCGGCGGCGCCGTCACCGACCTCACCGCCGCGACCCTCGCCGGCACCCTGCGCGCCGTCGTCCGCGAGAACTGGGGCGACACGCTGCCCACCCGCTTCGCCGTCATCGCCCTCGGCCGCTTCGGCGGGCACGAGCTGAGTTACGGCTCCGACGCCGACGTCCTCTTCGTCCACGAACCCCGCGAGGGCGTCAGCGACCAGGAAGCCGCCCAGGCCGCCAACAAGGTCGTCTCCGAGATGCGCCGGCTGCTCGCCCTGCCCAGCGCCGACCCGCCCCTCATCATCGACGCGGACCTGCGCCCCGAGGGCAAGTCCGGCCCGCTCGTACGCACCCTCAAGTCGTACGGGGCCTACTACCGGCGCTGGTCCCTCGTCTGGGAGTCCCAGGCGCTGTTGCGGGCCGAACCAGTCGCCGGGGACGCGGAGTTGGGGCAGGCGTTCCTCGACCTCGTCGACCCGCTGCGGTACCCGGCGGAAGGGCTCGGGGACGACGCGGTGCGGGAGATCCGGCGGCTCAAGGCGCGCATGGAGTCGGAGCGGATGCCGCGCGGGGCCGATCCGACCCTGCACACCAAGCTCGGGCGGGGCGGGCTCTCCGACGTGGAGTGGACGGTGCAGCTCCTGCAACTGCGGCACGGGTGGGCCGAACCCGGGCTGCGTACGACGCGGACGCGGGAGGCGCTGGCGGCGGCCTGCGCGGCCGGGCTCATCCCCGGGGAGGACGCGGCCGTCCTCGACGAGGCGTGGGTGCTGGCCTCGCGGGTGCGGAATGCCGTGATGCTGGTGCGGGGGCGGGCCGGGGACACGTTTCCCTCCGACGGGCGTGAACTTGGGGCCGTCGGGCGGTACTTGGGGTATGACCCCGGGCATGTGGGGGACATGCTGGACGACTATCGGCGGGTCACGCGGCGGGCGCGGGCGGTAATGGAACACCATTTCTACGGCTCAGCGTGACGTTGTCTCTCACCTGCGGCCCGGTGGGTGGCTGGCCGCGCAGTTCCCCGCGCCCCTGAGGAGCGGGGCTTCGCCCCAACTCCCCAGGGGAGGAGGCGGCGACGCAGTCGCCCCTCCAGGGGCGCGGGGAACTGCGCGCCCAGCCACGACGAGAGTCGAGGATCAAGACCACGGGCAGGCCCACTCACCCAGGGGCGCGGGGAACTGCGCGAGCAACCACGACGAATGTCGAGGCCAAAGAACCCGCCCGAAGGGGCAGTTGCCTCAGGGGCGCGGGGAACTGCGCGATCAGCCACGACGCGAGTCGAGGGCGAAGAACCCGCCCGAAGGGGCCGGCACCTCAGGTCGGGCCTAGGAAAGTCGCCGCTTGGGTCAGAACTCCCGTGAGCGCCAGCTCGAACGCTCGGTCCGTGCCGGGTGCAGACCCCGCTGAGAGGGCCCGCTCCAGCAGGGGCGTGGGAACCTCCCCGGACGGTTCCCACATCGCCTCCGGCGCGGCAAGATCCAGCGCCGACCCGAGCACCACGTTGTCCAGCGCGATGATCACCGGCATCACGTCCCCGAGGACGAACCCCGCATCCACCAACACCCGCACCGCCAACTCGTACTGCTCCAGCACCCGAGGCGCCCGCACAGGACTGCCCGTCAGCAGCGGGATCGCCCGGGGATGCGCGGCGAACGCGGCACGATAGGAGCGGGCCCACGCGGCGAGCGCGGCGTCCCACGGCAGTCCCGACTCCAGCGGCCCGGGATCGATCGCCGCGCAGATCCGCTCCCGCAGCAGCTCCACGATCCCGTCCCGCCCGTCGACATGGTGGTAGACGGACCCGGTCTGCACCCCGAGCCGCCGCGCGACCTGCGGCACGCTGAACTCCCCGCTCTCGTCGACGATCTCCAGCGCCGTCGCCGCGATGCGCTCCCGGTCCAGGAGTGGCTTGCTCGGCCGTCCCATGGCTGGCGCTCTCCGATCACGTCCGCGAAAAGGGGTCTTCCCGTAGGCCCAACGGGAGGTTACATTGCGGAAACCGCAGAAAACCAAAAGCCTTTAGATTTACGCCGTCGCCACCCCACAGCCGGCTCCCTGTCGCCCCCTGCCTGCCGCCAGAAGGGTCCGCCGCCGCATGTCCGTGACCTCCCCGAAGACCACCGCCGAGACGGAGCCCGCGCCACCCGGCCTGCGCACCGGGACCCTCGGCACCGCCGACATCTCGTTCTTCGTCGTCTCCGCCGCCGCCCCGCTCACCGTGATGGCCGGCGTCGCTCCCATCGCCATCGCCCTCGGCGGCATCGGCGCCCCCGCCGGCTATCTCCTCGCGGGCCTCACCCTCGCCGTCTTCGCCATCGGGTTCACCGCGATGAGCCGCCACGTACAGGGCGGCGGCGCCTTCTACGCGTACATCACCCAGGGCCTCGGACGGCCCGCAGGGATCGGCGCCGCGCTGCTCGCCATGGTCGGCTACAACGGCATGGAGATCGGCGTCTACGGACTGCTCGGCTCGGCCACCCAGGACACCGTGCACGCCCTGTTCGGCGCCGACATCCCCTGGCTGCCCGTCTCTCTCGCCGGGCTCGTGCTCATCTGGTACGGCGGCTACCGCTCCATCGACTTCGGCGCCAAGCTCCTCGGCGTGCTGCTCGTCGCCGAGACCGGCATCCTCGTACTGCTCGCCGCGGGCGTCCTGCTCAAGGGCGGCGCGCACGGCCTGTCCGCCGCGTCCTTCGCCCCGGGCAACGTCCTGGTGCCCGGCACGGCCGCCGTGCTCGCCTTCGCGTTCGCCGCGTTCACCGGCTTCGAGTCGACCGTCATCTACCGCCGCGAGGCCCGCGACCCCGACCGCACCGTCCCGCGCGCCACCTACATCGCCGTCGCCTTCCTCGGCCTCTTCTACGCGTTCACCGTGTGGATCGCCATCCAGTCCTTCGGCGACTCCCGCATCGTCGCGGCGGCAGGGGACGACCCGGCGGGCCTGTTCTTCACCGCGATCACCACCTTCGTCGGGCCGTGGGCCGCCGACGTCATGCACGTCCTCATCGTCACCAGCGTCATCGCCTCCCTCCTCGCCTTCCACAACGCCATCAACCGGTACGGGCTCGCCCTCGCCGACGAAGGCGTCCTGCCCCGCGCCTTCGCCCGCGTCCACCCCCGCCACCGCTCCCCGTACGCGGCCGGACTCGCCCAGACCGCCCTCGGCGCCGTCGTCGTCCTCGCCTTCTGGGCCGCCGGAGCCGACCCGTACAGCCAGCTCCTGCTGTGGGTGAACACCCCGGGCATGCTGGGCCTCATGGCGCTCCAGCT
Source organism: Streptomyces sp. NPDC107550 (assembly GCF_055639095.1). NCBI lineage: Bacteria > Bacillati > Actinomycetota > Actinomycetes > Kitasatosporales > Streptomycetaceae > Streptomyces > Streptomyces sp. NPDC107550. The sequence goes on along the minus strand of NZ_JBVKBC010000037.1, from coordinate 6,351 downwards.
CCTCGCCGCGCTCGCCGTCCCGTTCTTCTTCCGGCGGCTGCGCGGGCACGGCGAGGGCCGGCTGCGCACCCTGGCCGCGCCGATCGCCGCGACCGTCCTGCTCACGGCGGCGCTCTACCTCGTCGTCACCCACATCGACCTGTTCACCGGCGCCTCCACCACCGCGAACACCGTGATGATCCTCATCGCGCCCGCCGTGTTCCTGCTCGGCTTCCCGCTCGCCCGCAGGCTGCGCCGCACCCGCCCCGAGACCTACGAGAAGTTCGGCAGCGCCTGACCTTCCCGTACGGCCGCCGCACGGCAGCCGAGAACGCACCCGCACCAGAACGGACGACCCGCACCGTGACACCCCCTGCCGACCTCATCCTCACCGACACGCACATCCGCACCCTGGACCCCGCCCGGCCCGAGGCCACCGCCGTCGCCGTCCGGGACGGGCGCATCGCGGCGCTCGGCGACACCGAGACCCTGCTGCGCGACTGGAGCGGCCCGCGCACCGAGCGCGTCGCCCTGCCCGGCGCCACCGTCACCCCCGGCCTCGTCGACGCCCACAGCCACCCCGTATGGGGCCTGACCATGTCCGCGGGCGCCGACCTCACCGGCGTCACCGACCTCGACGGCCTGCGGGCCGCGCTGCGCGACGCGCCCCGCGTGGACGGCTGGATCATCGGCTGGGGCCTCGACCACAACGCCTTCGGCGGCCGGCCCGTCCACCGCGACCTCATCGAGGACGTCCTCGGCGGCGCCCCCGCGTTCCTGCGCCTGTACGACGGCCACTCCGCGCTCGCCAGCGCCGCCGCCCTCACCGCCGCGGGCGTCACCGGACCCCGTACGTTCGCCCAGCGCGCCGAGATCGTCTGCGACGGCCAGGGCGCGCCCACCGGGTACCTCGTCGAGCACGCCGCCATGGACGTCGTGGACGCCGTCGTGCCCCGCCTGTCCTACGAGGAGCGCCGCGCGGGCCTGCTCGACCTGCTCTCCGCGATGGCCGCCACCGGCCTCACCGGCGCCCACGTCATGGACGGCGCCGACCTGGACCTGCTCGCCGCCGTCGAGGAGGGCGCCGAGCTGCCGCTGCGGCTGACCATCGCGCCCTGGTGCATGCCCGGCGTCGATGCCGCGGGGCTGGACGAGCTGGTCGCGCTCCAGCGCCGCCACGGCCGCTCCTGGCGGGTCGGCGGCGTCAAGTTCTTCATGGACGGCACGGTCGAGGGCGGCACCGCCTGGCTGGAGCACGCCGACTGCCACGGCCAGGGCACCGCCGCCTTCTGGCCCGACCCCGCCGCCTACGCGGCCGCCGTACGACACCTGCACACGGCCGGGGTCCGCACCGCCACCCACGCCATCGGCGACGCGGCCGTGCGGCACGCCCTCGACACCATCGAGGCGCTCGGCGCGAGCGGCCGGGGCGCCCACCGCATCGAACACATCGAGACCGTCCCCGACGACACGATCCCCCGGTTCGCCGCGCTCGGGGTCGCCGCCTCCATGCAGCCGCCGCACACCGCGTACACCAAGGGCGACCACAGCGACGAGTGGTCCAAGCGGCTCGGTGAGCAGCGCGCCGCCCGCGCCTGGCGCACCCGCGACCTGCGCGACGCCGGCGCGGTCCTCGCCCTCGGCTCCGACTGGCCCATCGCCCACTACGACGTACGGGCCGTCCTCGCCACCGCCCGCGTCCCGCGCGGCGCCGCCGGGCCCGCACAGGGGCTGACCGGCCTGGAGGCCCTGGAGGGCGTCACCTCGCACGCGGCGCTCGCGGCGGGGGAGGACGGCGGCCGGATCGCGGTCGGCCTGCGCGCCGACCTCACCGCCCTCGGCCTCGACGCGGTCACCGCGCCCGCCGACGAGGTCGCCGAGGCGCCCGTCCTGCTCACCACGGTCGCCGGACGCGTCACGCACCGCGCCGAACGGTGACACGAAGGGGCGGCACCCGTGGGTGCCGCCCCTTCCCGCGCTCAGTCCTTCGCCGGTACCGGCTCCGGGGGCGGCACCAGGCGCGGCAGCGCGTACGGCAGTGCCCCGTACCAGAAACGGGCCACCGCGAAGCCGAACGCCAGGCACAGCACCCCGCCCACCGCGTCCAGCCAGAAGTGGTTCGCCGTCGCCACGATCACCACCAGCGTCGCCACCGGGTACAGCAGCCCCAGCACCCGCGCCCACGGCACCGACGCGAGCGCGAAGATCGTCAGCCCGCACCACAGCGACCAGCCGATGTGCATCGACGGCATCGCCGCGTACTGGTTCGACATGTTCTTCAGGTTCCCCGACGCCATCGAGCCCCAGGTCTCGTGCACCGCGACCGTGTCGATGAAGTGGCCGCCGCTCATCAGGCGCGGCGGGGCCAGCGGGAAGAAGTAGTAGCCGACCAGCGCCACCCCGGTCGTGGCGAACAGCACGAGCCGCGTCGCCGCGTAGCGCCCCGGATGACTGCGGAACAGCCACACGAGGACACCCAGCGTCACCACGAAGTGCAGCGTCGCGTAGTAGTAGTTCATCCCGACGATCAGCCAAGTCACCGCGTCCACCGCGTGGTTGACGCTCTGCTCGACCGCGATGCCCAGATGCTGCTCCAGGCTCCAGATCCAGTCGGCGTTGCGCAGCGCCTGCGCCTTCTGCTCCGGGACCGCGTTGCGGATCAGCGAGTACGTCCAGTAACTCACCGCGATCAGCAGGATCTCGAACCAGAGCCGGGGCCGCCGGGGCACCCGCAGGCGCCGGAACGGACCACGGCCTGTGCGCCCGGCGCGGTCGCCCGCGATGGGTGAGGTGGTGGGCCCCTGTCGGCCTTCCAGTGTCGTCACGGTCGTTTCACCCATAGGCGAAGAGTCTGCCAGATATCGGCTCCTGCCCCGATCATCCCTCGGACGGGTTCGTGGCGCATCCGCTACGCCTCAAGGACGAGACGGCACCCCAGGGGGGCGCCCTCGCCCGGCCCGCGGCCCGCCGGTGTCCGCCGCTCGGGACGCGGTTTGTGCCGCGCCGGTGATCACGGTCAAGGTGGGCGGTGACACGACCCGACGCCACGCACCGGAGCCCCGCATGCCCAACATCACCGTCGACCACTCCGCGCCCCTCGCCGACCGCATCGACCGGCGCGGGCTCGCCGGGGCCGTGCACCAGGCGTGCGTGGACGTCGTCGGCGCCCGCGTCGCCGCCTGCAAGACCCGCTTCCGGCGCGCCGAGGACACCGTCGTCGGGGACGGCGCCGGCGCCGACCCGGTCCTGCACGTGGAGATCGCGCTGGCCGCCGGGCGCGCCGACGAGGCCAAGGCGGCGCTCGCCGAGACCGTCCTCGCGCTGCTGCCCGCGCACGTCGCCGACCCGGCGGGCGTGCACCTGTCCGTGGAGGTACGCGACTTGACGCCCGCCTACCGCGCCGCCGTCCATGCCTGACGCCGCCCCTACGCGGGCGCCAGTACCGCGAGCCGTCCGGCCAGCTCCGCGAACGGGCCGTCGGCCGGCTCGCCCGCCAGCAGCCGCGTCAGCAGCGCCGCCATCTCCCCGTCGTAGGCGGCGCTCACGGCGGCCAGCGCCGCGAAGTCGTGCACGAGCTGCCGCTCAAGCTCCGCGCGCGGAATGCGCCGCCCGTCCAGCCAGAGCAGCGCCGTCGACTCGGCCAGCGAGATCCAGGAGCGCACCACCAGCTCCAGCCGCGCGGACGGCGCCCGCACGTCCAGGTGCGCGAGGATCTGCACGTACGCGGCCTGCCGTACGGAGTCGATCAGCGCGTTCGTCGCCGAGGAGCCGACCGCCGGGCCGCCCCGCATCAACGCAGAGAAGCCCGGCCCGTGCTCGTCCACGAAGTCGAAGAAACGGCCCATCACCCGCAGCAGCCGCGCCCCCAGCGGGCCCTCCATGGGCTCCTCGAACCGCCCCGCGAGATCCTGCGCGGCCCGCTGCAACGCGGCTTCGTACAGGCTGAGTTTGCCCGGGAAGTAGTGGTACACCAGCGGGCGCGAGATGCCCGCCGCGGCCGCTATCTCGTCGATGGAGACCTCGTCGGGGGAGCGGTGGCTGAACAGTTCGAGGGCGACCCCGATCAACTGCCGCCGCCGCTCCTCGACTCCCATCCTGCGTCGCACCCCGGTCGTCATGCGAACACTCTACCGAGCGGATCCGGCCGACCGCCGATCCCGGTCAGAGGTCGAGCACCAGGCGCTCGCCCCGCGCCCGCGACACACAGATGAGCATCGACGACTCCCGCTCGGCGTCGCTCAGCAGCTCGTCGCGGTGGTCGATCTCGCCCTCCACGACCCGCTGTTGACACGTCCCGCAGAACCCCTGCTCGCAGGAGTACGCCAGCGCCGGCACCGCCTGCCGTACAGCGGCCAGCACCGACGTGTCCGCCGGCACCTCCACCACCGTGCCCGAGCGCCGCAGCTCCACCTCGAACGCCGTGTTCCCCTCCGCGACGTCCACGCGCGGCGCGAACCGCTCCAGGCGCAGCGTCCGCCCCGGCGGCAGCAGCTCCTCGACGGCCGCCATCAGCCCCTCGGGCCCGCAGCAGTACACCTCCGTGCCCGGCGCCGTCGCCGCGAGCGCCGCCGCGAGGTCCGGCCGGCCGTCCTCGTCCTCGGCGACGACCGTGACCCGGCCCCGGGCTCCGTCCAGCTTCAGCACGTCCTCCAGGAACGGCATCGAGGCCCGCGTGCGGCCCCCGTACAGCAGCCGCCACTCGGCGCCGCGCGCCTCCACCTCGCGCAGCATCGGCAGCACCGGCGTGATGCCGATGCCGCCCGCGACGAACAGGTAGGCGGGCGCCGACGCGCTCAGCGGGAAGCGGTTGCGCGGCCCGCGCACCTCCACCTCCGCGCCCTCGCGCAGCACCTCGTGCACCTCCCGTGACCCGCCGCGCCCGCCCTCGCCCTCCGGTACGAGCCGGGTGGCGACGGTGTACGACGACGCGTCCTCGGGGTCGCCGCACAGCGAGTACTGCCGTACGAGACCGGAGGGCAGCACCAGGTCCAGGTGCGCGCCGGGGCGCCAGGCGGGCAGCGCGTGCCCCTCCAGGCGCAGCCGCACCACCCCGTCCGCGATCTCCTCGTGCCGCGCGACGGTCAGGCGCAGCGCGCGGGCGCGCGGGCGGCCCGAGATCGGCTCCTCCAGCGCGGGCAGCGGCCACAGCGGCGACACGCGCACCCGGCGGCGCAGCGCCCGCCGCACGACGAACGCGGCCCCGACGACCACGGCGGCCCGGCGCAGCGCGCTCATCGGGCGGCCCCCGGGCGGCGCGCGTCCTCGCGGGACTCGGCGGCGAGGGCGGCCGGGGAGGACGCCAGATACGCGACGGCCTGCGCGGTGTCGCCCTCCTGCTCCGGGTGGTAACCCCGGCTCAGATAGCGGGGTATGGACCGCAGCATCGCGCCCGTGGACGGCAGCACGCCCTCCTTGCCGCCCTGGTAGAACGCCTTGAAGCTGGCCTTGCCGTCGACCAGCGTCGGGTCGTTCTCCATGAAGAACCGCGCGCCGCGCTGCCACAGGAAGATCAGCGCCGCGAACGCGGTGGCCCAGGTGCGGGCCCGGCGCCGGTAGCTCCCGTCCAGGTGCTCGAACAGCTCGAAGGCGACCGCCCGGTGCTCGACCTCCTCCGCGCCGTGCCAGCGCAGCAGGTCCAGCATCGTCGGGTCGGCGCCCCTGCGGTCCAGCTCGTCGGCGTTCAGCACCCAGTCGCCGAGGAACGCGGTGTAGTGCTCGATCGCCGCGATCAGCGCGACCCGCTCCAGCAGCCACCAGCGGCGCGCCTTGCCCGGGGGCAGGGTCCGGTCGCCGAGCAGCTTCTCGAAGAACCAGTCGACCTGGGCGGTGTACGGGGTCGGGTCCAGGCCCTGTTCACGCAGGTGCGGGAGGACTTCGTCGTGCGCCTGCGAGTGCATGGCCTCCTGGCCGATGAAGCCGATGACGTCCTCGCGCAGGCGGGCGTCCCGGATGAGGGGGAGGGCCTGCTTGTAGACGTGCACGAACCAGCGTTCGCCTGCGGGGAGGAGGAGGTGCAGCACGTTGATGGTGTGCGTGGCGAACGGGTCTTCCGGGAGCCAGTGCAAGGGGGTTTTGTCCCAGGCGAAGGACACCTGGCGTGCCTTCAGCTTGACGCGCTCATTAGACATGGCGTCAATGTACTGAGCGGTAGCCGAACTGCCCACCCTTTGCTCCGCACTTTCTCCGGATGAGGGTGCTGTTCCAGCGCGGGCCCCCTTGAAGTGACCGTCTTGCGCAGTTCCCCGCGCCCCTTCGGGGCACGACCGTGCGTTCTTTTTCTGCGGGCCGGTGGGGCTTCTCGCGCAGTTCCCCGCGCCCCTGGAGGGGCGACTGCGTCGCCGCCTCCTCCCTGGGGAAGCTGCACGCAGTGCA
>NZ_JBVKBC010000036.1:0-66887 GCF_055639095.1 Streptomyces sp. NPDC107550 | reverse complement strand
CCTCCACACCTACAACCACCACCGCTGCCACACCGCACTCGGCGGCCAACCACCGATCAGCCGTGTGAACAACCCTGCGGGTCAATACACCTAGGGCCGGCCTTTCCTTCGGATCGGGCCGGATCGAGCTTTGGACGACCCCGGATTCGGCCGGGGTCGGGCCCGGGCCCCTCGACAGGGGCCCGGGGCTGGGGTCAGGCGGCGTCGGCCAGGACCTGGTCGCGGAGGCGGTCGCAGCAGCGGCTGATCAGCCGCGAGACGTGCATCTGCGAGATGCCGAGCTGCTCCGCGATCCGGGACTGGGTCATGTCGCCGAAGAACCGCATGTACAGGATCTGCCGCTCCCGCTCCGGCAGCGCCGCGATGCGGGGCTTGACGGCCTCGCGGTCCACGACGGTGTCGAGCGCGGGGTCGGCGGAGCCGAGGGCGTCGGAGAGCGAGTAGCCGTCCTCGCTGCCGGGCAGTTCGGCGTCGAGGGAGAGCGCGGTGAAGCTCTCCAGGGCCTCGAGTCCGGAGCGGGCCTCGTCCTCGGTCATGCCCGCGTGCTCGGCGATCTCGGTGAGGGTCGGGGCGCGCCCGGAGATGGTCTGGGACAGTTCCTGCTGCGCGAAACGGACCCGGTTACGCAGGTCCTGGACGCGGCGCGGCACATGCAGTGTCCACATGTGGTCCCGGAAGTGGCGCTTGATCTCGCCGGTGACGGTGGGCACGGCGTACGACTCGAAGGCGTTGCCGCGCTCGGGGTCGTACCGGTCCACCGCCTTGACCAGACCGAGGGCCGCGACCTGGCGCAGGTCCTCGTAGGACTCGCCGCGGTTGCGGAAGCGGCCGGCGAGGCGCTCGGCCATGGGCAGCCATGCCTCGACCACTTCCTGGCGCAGTTCGGTCCGCTCGGGGCCCTCGGGCAGCTCGGCGAGCTTCTCGAAGGCTTCGGTGGTGTCGGGGGCGTCGTCGTGCGGGTGTCGACGCGCGGGCTGCACCGGGTTGAGGGGTGCACTGGTTCGCGTACGCATGGGCTCGCAACTCCCTGGGGAGGGTGCCTTGGTTCGGTGGTCACCGTGGGAGTCGCACCCCGAATACGAGTGGACACACCCGGGGCGGTACGGTCCGCGGCCTTGATCCAGACCGCCGCCGTGGACACGCGACGCGTGCCCTCCCACGGACGTGCCTCCTGTCCGAAGCACTAATCACCGCCTGCCCGACGGGCGGGGCACTAAACACCGGTCACCCGATCGGAGCATCAACGGGCCGTGAGGGGGCCTCTCGGGTTGCCGGGTCCCCCGCCGTCCGCGTTTCAAGCCGGTGGGACCGGCAGGTGTCACCGGCGGGGCCATGGGTACGCGTCGCCCGGCCCCGAAACACTGGAGGGACGACAGATGCAGCGAGGCAGCGACCGGCTGAGCGCGCACCGCGACGACGAGATGAAGCACGAACTGCAGGGCTTGTTGCGTTCGGGCCATCCCACGCGTACGGAGGAGTGGCACGACCCGGAGCCGGCCGCCGACGACGACCCGGAGGTGGCGGGCGGTCCCGTCGCCCCGACGCGGGCGCGGATGGAGGCGGTCCGTCATGAGCTGGGCCGTCAACTGGGCCGGACGTCGTTCCCGGCGACCCCCGCGACACTCGCGGGCACGCTGAGCGAGCGCGGCGCGCCGGAGCAGCTGGTGGACCTGGTGGCGGACCTGCCCGAGAAGACCGTGTTCCGTACGGCGTCGGAGCTGGCGCGGGCCGTGGTCGGCGCCGAGGAGTGAGACGGGCCCGGGCGGGCGGCGTCCGCCCGTCCGGGGCCCCTGCACAGCACCCGAGGAGCAGGAGGGCCTGGGATCCCATGGCCGATGTGGTGAGGGACGTCATGACGCCCGGCGTCGTGACCGTAGGACCGGACGCGTCGCTCGTGGAGGCGGCCCAGCTGATGCGGGCGCAGGACATCGGTGATGTCCTGGTGGCCGACGGCCGGAGAATCATCGGGGTGCTCACGGACCGCGACATCGCGTTGCGGGCCGTCGCCGAGGGCGTCGACCCGCTGACGGTGAGCGCGCGGGCCGTGTGCACACCGCACCCGGTGGCGGTCGGCCCCGAGGACCCCGTCACGGAGGCGGTGGCGCTGATGCGGGAGTACGCGGTGCGCCGGCTGCCGGTGGTCGAGAACGGCCGGCCCGTCGGCATGGTGAGCCTCGGCGATCTGGCGCTGGCGCAGGACCCGGATTCGGCGCTGGCCGACATCAGCGGCGCCGAGCCGGACGGCTGGCCGAACTGAGCGTCTCAGCGAGCCGGCAGCAAGACAACAGTACGACAGAGCAAGGGAGTTGAGCGGAAGATGCGTATCGCGTTCCTGGTGGCGCCTGAGGGAGTCGAGCAGGTCGAGCTGACCGATCCGTGGGCGGCGGTGCGGGACGCGGGCGGCGAGCCCGTCCTCGTGTCGACGCGGTCCGGCGAGATCCAGGCGTTCAACCATCTGGACAAGGCGGACACGTTCCCCGTGCAGGAGACGGTGTCCGGGCTGACGGCGGAGGGGTTCGACGCGCTGGTGCTGCCGGGCGGCGTCGCCAACCCGGATCTGCTGCGCACGGACGCCGACGCGGTGGCCTTCGTGAAGGACTTCTTCACGCGCGGGCTGCCCGTGGCCGCGATCTGTCACGCGCCGTGGACGCTGGTGGAGGCCGATGTCGTGCGCGGGCGCACGCTCACGTCGTGGCCCAGCCTCGCCACGGATATTCGCAATGCGGGGGGTACGTGGGTCGATGAGCAGGTCAAGGTCTGTACGGCCGGTTCGAACGTGCTGGTCACGAGCCGTAAGCCGGATGATCTGAAGGCGTTCAGCGAGGCGCTCCTGGACCAGGTCAAGGGCACCTGACCCTTCCTCCCGGGGCTGCCCTCACCCCCAAATCCCAGGCCTGGGCGCGCCTGGAGGACTGGGCTGGCCTCAGCGCCGGTAATTCAAGCCCCTCCGGCGATTGAGGAGCGGGGTCTGGGGCGGAGCCCCAGGCGTCGTCGCCGGGTGCGGGGTTCGTCGTGGCTGGGCGCGCAGTTCCCCGCGCCCCTTACGGGGCTGGCCTCAGCGCTGGTAAATCAAGCCCCTCCGGCGATTGAGGGGCGGGGGGCTGGCCTCAGCGCCTGCTCTCAGCCCCTCAGCGGGCGCGGTCCACTCGGCGTTCGTCCCAGACCGGCTCCGGCGTCTCGCGGACGCGCCCATCCGTACCGAGGACGAGGAACCGGTCGAAGGACCGCGCGAACCAACGGTCATGGGTGACCGCCAGCACCGTACCGTCAAAGGCTTCCAGCCCCTCCTGGAGCGCCTCCGCGGACTCCAGGTCAAGGTTGTCCGTCGGCTCGTCGAGCAGCAGCGCCGTCGCCCCCGCGAGTTCGAGCAGCAGGATCTGGAAACGGGCCTGCTGCCCACCCGACAGCCGCTCGAACTTCTGCTCGGCCTGCGCGGTCAGCTCGTACCGGCGCAGCAGGGACATCGCCGCACCCCGGTCCTTGGCGTGGTCGCGCCAGAGGATGTCGAGGAGGATGCGGCCCTGCAGCTCGGGGTGGGCGTGCGTCTGGGCGAAGTGACCGGGCACGACACGCGCGCCGAGCTTCCACGCCCCGGTGTGCGCGACGTCGTCGCCGGCGAGCAGCCGCAGGAAGTGCGACTTGCCCGAGCCGTTGGAGCCGAGGACGGCGACGCGCTCCCCGTAGAACACCTCCAGGTCGAAGGGTTTCATGAGGCCGGTCAGCTCCAGGCCCGCGCAGGTGATCGCGCGCACGCCGGTGCGGCCGCCCTTGAGGCGCATGGTGATGTCCTGCTCGCGCGGCGGCTCCGGCGGCGGGCCCGCCTCCTCGAACTTGCGCAGCCGCGTCTGGGCCGCCGCGTACCGGGAGGCCATCTCGTGGCTGACGGACGCGGCCTGGCGCAGGTTCACGACGAGCTTCTTCAGCTGGGTGTGCTTCTCGTCCCAGCGGCGGCGCAGCTCCTCGAAGCGGGCGAACCGCTCGCGGCGCGCCTCGTGGTAGGTGGCGAAGCCGCCGCCGTGCACCCAGGCGTCGGAGCCGCCGGGGCCCGGCTCGACACTGACGATCTTCTCGGCGGAGCGGGCGAGCAGCTCCCGGTCGTGGGAGACGAACAGGACGGTCTTGCGCGTCTCGCGCAGCTTCTCCTCCAGCCAGCGCTTGCCGGGCACGTCGAGGTAGTTGTCCGGCTCGTCGAGGAGCAGGACCTCGTCGGTGCCGCGCAGCAGCGCCTCCAGGACGAGCCGCTTCTGCTCACCGCCGGAGAGCGTGCGCACCTCGCGGAACTGGGCCTTGTCGTAGGGGACGCCGAGCGCGGCCATGGTGCACATGTCCCACAGCGTCTCCGCCTCGTAGCCCTGCGCCTCGGCCCAGTCGGAGAGGGCCTGCGCGTACGCCATCTGCGCGGCCTCGTCGTCGACGGTCATGATGGCGTGCTCGGCCTTGTCGACGGCCTTCGCGGCGGCCTGGATGCGGGGCGTGGCGACGGAGACGAGCAGGTCGCGCACGGTCGTGGCGTCGCGTACGGAGCCGACGAACTGGGGCATGACGCCGAGGCCGCCGGTGACGGTGACGGAGCCGCCGTGCGGCTGGAGGACGCCGGCGATCAGCTTGAGCAGGGTCGTCTTGCCCGCGCCGTTCGGACCGACCAGGGCGACCGAGGCGCCCTCTCCGACGCGGAACGAGACATCGCCGAGCAGCGCCCTCCCGTCGGGCAGGTAGTACTCGAGGTGCGCGGCTTCCAGATGTCCCATGTCGCGCATTGTGGACGTCCGCGCGGGTGACGGGCAAACGAATAGCCGAGGCCGGGCGGGGTGCGCGGGCCGTTACGGGGTAGGCGTCCCCCCATGTGTGCGCATATTTCCGAAACCGCTTCGTTCACGCCGCCGTGGGCCGCGACCCCGCCGGCCACGCTGCGCGGCAGACTCGCCGCTCTCGACCGGCGGCTGTTCGAGTTCGCCGCGGACTCCCGCTGGCCGGGGGCCGAGCGGGTGCTGCCGAAGCTGAGCCACGCCGCGAACCACGGCGTGCTGTGGTTCGCGGTCGGCGGGGCGCTCGCGCTGAGCGGGTCGCCGCGCGCCCGGCGGGCGGCGGTGCGCGGGGTGGCCTCGCTCGCGCTGGCCTCGGCGACGATCAACACGCTCGGCAAGCGGTCGGTGCGGCGCGCACGCCCCTCCCTGGACCCGGTGCCGATGGTGCGGCGGCTCAAGCGGCAGCCGTTCACCACGTCGTTCCCCTCAGGGCACTCGGCGTCGGCGGCGGCGTTCGCCACGGGCGTGGCCCTGGAGTCGCGGGGCTGGGGCGCGGCCATCGCGCCGCTGGCGTTCTCGGTGGCGGCGTCCCGCGTCTACACGGGCGCGCACTTCCCCGGTGACGTGCTCGCGGGCGCGGCTCTCGGGGTCGGTGCCGCGTACGCCGTACGGGGTCTGGTCCCCACCCGCGACCAGATGCCGTCGCCGGGGCGTCCGCTCGTGGACGACGTGCCGGCGCTGCCGGGCGGCGAGGGCCTGGTGATGGTGGTGAACACCGGGGCGGGCACGCCGGAGAAGGTGAAGGCGCTGAAGGACGCGCTGCCGCGCGCGGAGTTCCTGGACTTCGAGGGCGGCGATCTGGAGCAGATGCTGGAGAAGGCGGCGCCCCGGGCCCGCGCGCTCGGGATCTCGGGCGGCGACGGCTCGGTGAACACGGCGGCGCGGGTGGCGCTCGCGCACGGGCTGCCGCTTGCGGTGCTCCCGGGCGGCACCCTGAACCACTTCGCGTACGACGCCGGAATAGAGGACGCGGGCGATCTGGTGCGGGCGGTGGAGAGCGGGGACGCGGTCGCCGTGGACGTGGGCCGGTTCCGCTCGTCGGAGGGCACGGGCATCTTCCTCAACACGTTCAGCCTGGGCGCCTATCCGGAGCTGGTGCGGGAGCGGGAGCGCTGGTCGGGGCGGATCGGCGGGCGGCTCGCGGATGTCGTCGGCGCGATCCACGTGCTGCGCCGTGATCACCCGCTGGAGGTCGAACTGCGGGGCCGCAAGCGGCCGTTGTGGCTGCTGTTCGCGGGCAACTGCACGTATCGGCGGATGGGTCTGACGGCCGGTCGGCGCGCCGATCTGGCGGACGGCCTGCTGGATGTGCGGACCGTGAACGGCGGCCGGCTGCCGGGGGTGCGGCTGCTGGCGGCGGCGCTGTCGGGGCCCTTGTCGCGCTCCCCGTTCCACGCGGCGACGCGCATGACGCGGCTGCGGGTGGGCGGCATCGCGCCGGGCACCCCGCTCGCGTACGACGGGGAGGTCGGCGAGTGCGGGCCCGAGCTGTGGATCGACAAGCAGCACGAGGCGCTGCGCGTGTACCGCCCGCTGACGATCCTCTGACCCCTCCCCCACCCTTCCCTTCCGCGTGACGACGGCGGTGGGCGGCGCCGAACTCCGGTGCCGCCCACCGCCGTTCACATGCGTACACCCCGGCCCACCTCCACCCCCTGCCCACATAATGATACGGGTATCTCACCATCCGGCCTTACGGGCGTACGGTGGAGCGCATCGGCCGGGGTGTCCGCCCGGGCCGCCGTCGCACCGGAAGGTCCGCGTCATGCCGCAGGAGACCGCCGTCTACACCCACGGCCACCACGAGTCCGTACTGCGCTCGCACACCTGGCGCACCGCCTCCAACTCGGCGGCCTACCTGCTCGGTTCGCTCACCCCCGGCATGCGCGTCCTGGACATCGGCTGCGGCCCCGGCACCATCACCGCCGATCTGGCAGCACTGGTGCCCGAGGGGCACGTCGTCGGCGCGGACCGGGCCGCCGACGTGCTGGAGCGGGCGCGCGCCACGGCCGCCGAACGGGGCCTGGACAACGTGGAGTTCACCACCGCCGACGTGCACGCCCTGGACTGGCCCGACGGCAGCTTCGACGTGGTCCACGCCCATCAGGTCCTCCAGCACGTCGGCGACCCGGTCGCGGCGCTGCGCGAGATGCGCCGGGTGACGCGGCCCGGCGGTCTGGTCGCCGTCCGCGACTCCGACTACGCGGCGATGACGTGGTACCCCGAGTCGCCCGGCATGACCGACTGGCTGGAGCTGTACCGCGAGGTGGCCCGCGCAGGCGGCGGCGAGCCCGACGCGGGCCGCCGGCTGCGCTCCTGGGCGCTGGCGGCGGGCTTCGCGGCGGGCGACGTCACCTCGTCGGCCAGTACGTGGTGTTACGCGACGCCCGACGAGGTCGCCTGGTGGAGCGGGCTGTGGGCGGACCGCACGGTCGCCTCCGCGTACGCCGAACGCGCCACGTCCGGCGGCCACGCGAGCCCGGAGAGGCTCGCCGCGGTCTCCGACGCGTGGCGCGCGTGGGGCGCCCACGAGGACGCCTGGTTCGCGGTGGTGCACGGCGAGGCCCTGTGTCGCGTCGGCTGAACCCGCCCCCGCGCGGCGGGTCAGTTGCGGGGCAGCAGCGGGCCGAGCGGTCCGAGGTCGATGTTGAGGTCCTCGGGCCGCAGGTCGTAGCGGTCGCGCAGCTCCTCCATGCGGTCTTCGAGGAGCATCAGCGTGAGGCCGATCCGCTCCTCCTGGTCCTCGCTGAGATCGCCGGTGTCGAAGCGGCGCACGGCCTGGCGCTCCATGAGCTGGCGCAGCAGTTCGACGACGGTGAGGACGAGCTTCATCAGGTCCCGCTCGACCGTGTCGGGCTCGATCTCGATCCTGCCGCGCCGCCGCTCGGTCCGCGCCCCGCGCTCCGCCGCGGCCGGTGCGGCGTCCTCGTACCGCGCGCCGGGCTCCGCGCGGTCCTCCCGCGCGAGGCTGTGCTCGGCCGCGTCGAGGCCGTGGCGGGCGATGGCGGCGGCGATCTCGTGGTCGCTGGGGTCCCGGGTGTGCCCGCGGTCGTCCGGGCGCGGGGCGGGGGCGGTCACAGCTCCTCCGGCCACGGCGAGGGGACCTGCTCGTTGACGGAGCTGATCAGGGCGTTCAGGTCGATGCGTACGAGGTCGACGTCCGCGATGCGCAGGGTGATGTCCCCGGCGAGGACCACGCCGCCCGCGAGCAGCCGGTCCAGCAGGTCGACCAGGGCGATCTCCCGCCGCTCGACGACGGTCATCGGTTCCCCCCTTCCTCCGCGGCGGCGCCCGCGTCCCGGGCCTCGCCCGCCGGCCCGTCCTCACTCGCGTCCCCGGCCGCGTCGCCGGTGAAGGAGTACGCGGCCCAGGGCCCGGTCAACTCGACGCGCAGCCCCGGCTCCTGGTCCTTGGTGGCCTCGACGCGCTCGACGAACTCCTCCGAGCGCGTACGGTCCACCAGGTACGCGGCGTTGAGGACGTTGCGGTCGTCGGTGCGCGACAGCTCCGGGTTCTGCGGCGGGTGCAGCCGCAGCGCGACCGCCCGCGCGGCCAGGTCGTCGTTCAGCTCGCGGGCGAAGCGCTCGGCGCGCTGCCAGGTCTCCTCCTCCGCGTTGCGCTCGGCGCGGCGGCGGCGCAGATAGTCCCGGCCGGACGCGGGCTGCCCGCCTGCGCGGGCGGAGCGCTCCTCGCGCGCGGCGGCCCCCGCGTACACCTTCACGCCCCACTCGACGCGGCCCTCCAGCCGGTCGAGGCCGGTGCGGAAGCGTTCGCTCTCCTCCTCCAGCATCGCGCGCACGCCGCTGTCGTCGCGGAACACGGTGCCGAGGCGCAGCGGGAGCGGGCTGGTGACGGTGGTGAGCGCGCCGATCACGTTCTGGTGGGCGCGGGCCGTCTCGGTGAGCCAGTCCAGGTCCTCCAGGTGGGCCCGGAGCGCGCCCTCGGCGAAGTCGCGCTCCGGGACCGACCCGACGACGGCGACGAGCCCGTGGTGCTCGACCTGCTCGGCGGGCCGGCCGGCGACGCCGACCAGTTCCGCCTGGAGCGGCGCCGCCAGAGGCCTGCACACGGCGTACACATAGCGCAGGTCGCCGGTCCTCGTCATGCGGTGTCACCCTTCCGCGACCGCTGCTCCGGCTCCGGCTCCGACCGCGAACGGTCGGCCTCGGCCGGCTCCAGTTCCTGCAGCCGCTCAGGTTCGGCGAGTCGTTCCTTCAACTCGGCGTTCTCCCGGGCGAGTTCCTTGCGGCGCGCGCCCGAGGAGAGCGCCGGGTCGTCCTCCCACCAGTCGATGCCCATCTCCTTCGCCTTGTCGATGGACGCGACGATCAGGCGGAGCTTGATGGTGAGGAGTTCGATGTCGAGCAGGTTGATGCGGATGTCGCCGGCGATGACGATGCCCTTGTCGAGGACCCGCTCCAGGATGTCGGCGAGGTTGGCCCCGCCCTCACCCTGGGACGGGCCGGGAAAGCGGCTCGGTGTCGTCATCGGCGGGCCCCACCGGCGACGCGCTCCCGCCGCGCCCCGCCCCGCTCGTCGTCCTCTTCCTCGTCCTCGTAGACGTCGTCCTCGTCGCCCTCGTGCTCGTCCTCGTAGGCGTCGTCGTCGGCCTCGGCGTCGGCGTCGTCGCCCTCGTAGGCGTCGTCGTAGCCGTCCTCGTCCTCGAACTCGCCCTCGTCGTCACGGGACTTGTACGTGTCCTCGTCGGCGTCCTCGTCGTCCGCGCCGGAGTCCTCGTCCTCGTAGCCCTCGTCGTCGTAGGCGTCCTCGGACTCGTCGGGCCCCTCGGCGCCCTCGCCGCCGGCCTCGCCGCCCTGGGCCTCGGCCTCTTCCTCCTCGGCGACCGCGTCCTCGTGCGAGCGGACCACCTCGCCGTCCTCGATCTCACCGCGCCAGCCCTCGGGCACGTCCCCGCGCAGGGTCACGTACCGGGCGTAGTGCTTGAGGTCCAGGCGGGCCCGGCGGCCCTGGGCGCGCCAGATGTTGCCGGTCTTCTCGAACAGGCCCTTCGGGTAGTACTCGATGACGAGCAGCACCCGGGTCAGCCGGTCGGCGAGCTTGTGGAAGGAGACGACGCCCTTCGTGGTGCCCTTGGCGCCCTCGGAGGTCCACACGATCCGGTCGTCCGGCGTCTGCTCGGTGGTGCGCGCCTTCCAACTCCGGTTGGACCAGAAGACCTTGAGCTGCCAGTCCGAGGTGACGTCGTCGGCGCGGTCGGCGCTCTTGACGCCCTTGGCGAACGTGGAGAAGTCCTGGTAGCGCGTCCACTGGTCGTACGCGGTGCGCAGGTCCACGCCCACGTCCACGTACTCCAGGATGACGGTGGGCTTCTTGCCGGCGCCGCCCTTGCGCTTGCCGCCCTTGGAGCCGAGGCCCTTGACCGCGTCCATGACGTTGTCCTTCAGGCGCCCGGCGCCGAGTTCGACGGCGCTGCGCAGCGGGCCCTTGCCCTCGGCGATCTTGCGCCCGCCGTCCAGGGCCAGCTTGGCGAACCCGGGGCTGTTGCCCTCGGCGATGTCGTTCAGCTTGACGGTCGTCTCGCCGAGCTTGCGGCCGGCGCCCGTGAGCAGCCGGACGGCCTGCGCGGCGAGATAGTCCTGGAGTTCGGACTTCAGATGGTCGGCGGCGGGACTCTTCGCCAGTCCGCCGAGCGGGTTCTTCGCGGAGTCAGCCACGGCCACGGCCTCCCTTCCCAGCGGTCCGCGCGGAGCCGGCCGTCTTCTTGGCCGCGGTCTTCTTCGCCGCGGACGCCGTCTTGGACGCGGTGCGCTGCGCGGGCGGCTTCTTCGCCGAGGTCTTCTTGGCGGCGGTCTTCTTCGCGGGGGCCTTCTTGGCGGGAGCCTTCTTCCGCGGCGCCTGCCCGCTCCGGCCGCGCCGCGCGCCGCGTTCCCCGTCGTCGTCGGAGTCCTCGTCGGCGGCGTCGCCGTCGTCGGCGTCCCGGCCGCGCGGGTCCCGGCCGTCGCGGCCGGTGTCCTCGGCGTCCGTGTCGCCGCCCTCGTCCGGCTCGTCGTCGTAGGCCCGGGCGTCCTCGTCGCGCTCGTCGCGCTCGTCGGCCTCCTCGTCGTCCGGCTCCTGGCGGCGCCCGCGCTTGCCGCGCAGCAGGCCGCCGGCCCGCCCCCCGGCCTCGCGTACGTCGTCGGTGTCCGGGGCGACGCCCGCGAGCTGGTCGCGGACACCTGCCGTACGGTCGTGCAGCCGACCCGCGAGGCCCTCGATCTGGCGCTCGACGAGCGCGCCGGAGGCCGCCTTGCCGACGCCGCGCAGGTCCTGCCTGAGCTGGTCGCCGATCTCCTTGAACTGCGGGTTGTTCTGCAACTGCGTCTGCGCCATCTCGGCGAGCGCGCGCGGGCTCAGCTTGAGCCGCTTGCCCGCGACCATCGTGCCGACGGCGAACGCCAGCTTCATCTTCTTCGTACGTCCAAGGACGTATCCGGCCCCTACCGCGAGGCCGAGCGCTGCTCGGTTCACTGTTGTGCCTCCAGCCGGTCGAGGAGTTCGTCCTCGATACGGTCGAACGTCTCCTGGTCGATCTGACCGGACGTCAACTGTTCCTCCAGGCGCGCGAGTTCCGCGCGCACGGCGGAGGGGTCGTAGTACTGACGCTCCGCTTCGCTCAGGACCTGTTCCATGGCCCACAGCGAGCCGCGGACCGGAGCGAGCGGGAGCAGCAGTACTTCCTTGATGAGCCCCATGGGCTCACTCCGCTCCCGAGGAGGAGGCGGGCCCGGGCTCGACGAAGCTGTAGGGCGGCAGCGGGCCGTTGACGGTCAGCTCCAGATGCGGGTGGCTGCGGCGCAGCTCGTCCACGGCGGCCAGGAAGTGCTCGGAGGACTTCTGGTCGACGAGGAAGGAGAGGTTGGCGAGCCAGCCGGTGCTGTCCGGGCCCGTCGACATGGCGTGGGCGGCCGGCTGGAGGAGCTGCTGCAACTCGACCGCGTCCTCCGCCTCGCGGGCCTGGACGGCGCCGACGACGAGTTCGCCGAGCCGCAGCTTGTCCTCGTAACTGCCTCCGCCGCTCTTGCGGTTGGCCTCGGCCAGCGTGCGCACCTCGGGATTCTCGGACATCACGCGGTGCAGGACGGCCTCTTCGTCGTGCTGGGCCTTCACGTTGTACTCGACCTTGCCCTCCAGGGCGCCGAGGCGCTCCTGGTAGTGCTCGGCGCGCTCCGCGAGCACCGCGGCGACGGCCTCGTCGTCGGGCGCGAGGGAGCCGAACCGCATGGGCAGCACGGGTCCGCCGCCGCCCGCCTCGGAGAGCACGCTCTGATGGGCGAGCAGGTCGCGGCGCTTGGGCCGCAGGTCGTCGGGGGCCTCGCTGACGATCGCCGCGAGGGGGCCCTCCTTGACGAGCCGGACCTTGCGCGCGGGGTCGCCGATGCCTCCCATGCCGTCGGGCAGCGAGGGGTGTTCGGCGCTCGCGATGCCGTAGATGTAGGTGCTGCTCACTCCTGCTCCTCCTTCCGGCGGCTGGTGCCGCGGCGCGCGCGACGGGGCTCGGACTGGCTCTCCTCGCGCGCCTGGTTGAACGCGTCGGACACGGTCTGCGCCGCGCCCGACAGGGCGCCCTTGGTCTTGCCGCGCGCGCCCGACTCGGTCATCTCGCCGACGAGGTCGGGAAGACCCGGGTCACGGTGCGGGCCGGCCTCCAGGTCGAGCCGGTTGCACGCCTCGGCGAAGCGCAGATACGTGTCCACGCTCGCCACGACGACCCGGACGTCGATCTTGAGGATCTCGATGCCCACGAGGGACACGCGTACGAACGCGTCGATGACGAGTCCGCGGTCCAGCACGAGTTCGAGGACGTCGTACAGACCACTGGTGCCGCCACCGCCGCCTGACTGCTGTGCAGGGACTACGGTCATGAGTCCGCTCCTCTCTGTCTTGGTGGGGCGCGCCCTCGGGGCGCGCCGCCCGGCTCGGGACGCCGGCGGCCGCCTGGCCGCCCGGCAGCTCAGCCCCGCCGGGACTCCGCGCGGCCGCGCTCGTAGCGCCGCACGCGCTGATAGCCGGTGAGCATGCCCTGCGGGTCCAGGCTCACGCGGTAGCTCGCAAGCAGGCTCATGGTGTCGGGGACGCGGGCCACTTCCAGGACCTCGATCTCCAACTCCCAGCCGTCCTCCGTGCGTTCGAAGGACGACACGGTCTCGGCCTCCTTGCCGGTCAGCTCCGCGAGCTGGGCGCGCGCTTCGCGCAGCACCTGCATGGGACCCGGTGCGGCGTCCGCTCCGGCCTTGCCGTCCGACGCGGTGCCGGACGTGTTCTCCGTGTCGTTGTCGTCGTCGTGGTCGGTTCGGGATGCGGTGTTCTTCTTCGTATTCGTCATGGGAGCCTCGGACTGCGGGTGACCCGTCGATCGCCGGCCAAACCTTCAACTCCCGTGAACCGTAAGCAGTTTGCGGCGGGCGGGACCGAGGGCGCGGCCCCGGCCGGGAAGGTCGCGCCAGGGGTCGGTGCGGGCCTGCGCGAGCGCCTCGTCGAGACCGAAGGAGCGCGCGTCGAGGTCCGGGTCCGCGAGCCGGTCCCACGTCAGCGGAGTGGCGACGGGGGCGCCGGGCAGCGCGCGGACGGTGTAGGGGGCGACCGCGGTCTGGGCGTAGGCGTTGCGCATCACGTCGAGGTAGAGACGGTCGCCGCGGTCCTTCTTGCGGGGCGCGGTGGTGAGCGTGTCGGGATGCCCGGCGGCCAGCACGTCGGCTGCCTCCTTGGCGAACTCCCGTACGTCGTCCACGTCCTGGTGCGGAGCGAGGCGTACGACGACATGCAGACCGCGCGATCCGGTGGTCATCGGCGCGCTGGGCAGCCCGATCGCGTCGAGCAGCGCGCGCACGTGCCCGGCGGCGGCGCGGACCTCGTCGAAGGCGTCGTCGCCTGGCGGGTCGAGGTCGAAGACCAGCAGGTCCGGCTCGCTGACGTGGCCCTCGCGCGAGAGCCAGCGGTGCAGCGTGAGCGCGGCCTGGTCGGCGAGGAAGACGAGGGTCGCGGTGTCGTCGCACACGGTGTGCGTGACCGTCCCGCCCTCCTTGCCGACCCGCGCGCGGTGGATCCAGTCGGGGTAGTGCGCGGGGGTGTCCTTCTGCATGAAGCGGGGCCCGTCGAGCCCGTCGGGGTGCCGTTCCAGCATCAGGGGCCGGCCGCGCAGGTGCGGCAGCATGTGCGGGGCGACCGCCCGGTGGTACGCGGCGAGGCGTTCCTTGGTGACCTCGTCGCGGCCCCGGGCGGGGTCGCCGGGGAGGAGCACCTTGTCGGGCCGGTGCACCTCCACGCTGCGCCGTCCGGCGCGGATCGTGCGGGTGCCGCTCGTCATCGGGCGCTGCCTCCCTGCGTCGTACGGCGTCGTGGGCGCGCCCCGGTCAGTGGGCGCGGGGGCCCGTGACGCCTTCCTTGTCGAGCAGGGCGACGGCGGCGACGACGGCCGCCGCGTCGATCCCGGCGGCGGCGAGCTGCTCCTCGGGCGACGCGGAGCCCGGCATGGTGCGTACGCCGAGGCGGACCAGGCGCGGCATGGGCTCGCCGTCGTCGAACGCCTCCGCGACGGCGTCCCCGATGCCGCCTTCGGGCCGGTGGTCCTCGACGGTGATCAGACAGCCGGTCTCGCGGGCCGCCGCCCGCAGCGTGTCGCGGTCGACGGGCTTGACCGAGTACAGGTCGATGACGCGTACGGGGATGCCGGAGGAGGCGAGTTCGTCGGCGGCGCGCAGCGCCTCGTGGACGGTGACGCCCGCCGCGACGATCGTGGCGCGGTCGGCGTCGCCGGAGCGCAGCACCTTGCTGCCGCCGACGGGGAACTCCTCCTCGGGCGGGTAGATGACGGGGCTCGCGCCGCGCGAGGTGCGCAGATAGCGGATGCCGTCGAGACGGGCACTCTCGGCGACGAGGCGCGCGGCCTGGTTGGCGTCGCACGGGTACAGGACGGTCGAGTCGTGGACCGTGCGGAACATGGCGAGGTCTTCGAGGCCCATCTGCGAGGGCCCGTCCTGCCCGATGGCGACGCCCGCGTGCGAGCCGACGAGGTTGACGCCGGCGCCGCTGACGGCCGCCATGCGGACGAAGTCGTGGGCGCGGGTGAGGAACGCGGCGAACGTCGTCGCGTACGGGAGCCAGCCGCGCGAGGCCATGCCGACGGCGGTGGCGACGAGCTGCTGTTCGGCGATGTAGCACTCGAAGTACCGCTCGGGGTGGTCGTCCGCGAACATCTCGGCGCGGGTCGAGTCGCCGACCTCGCCGTCGAGGGCGACGACGTCGCCGCGCGCGGTGCCGAGCGCGGCGAGGGCCTTGCCGAACGCGTCGCGGGTGGCGACCTCGTCGCCCACCTCGTAGCGCGGCAGGTCGGGGGCGCCGTCGCGGGCGATGTGCGGGGCGTGGGCGTCGGGCGGGGCCTGGGGGCTGACGCGGGCGCCGCGGTCGCCGCCGAGTTCGGCGACGGCCTCATCGGCGTCGGGCAGCGGCTTGCCGTGCTTGCCCTCCTGGTCCTCGACGGCGGCGACGCCCTTGCCCTTGAGGGTGCGGGCGAGGATGGCGGTGGGCTGTCCTGTGGTCGAGGCGGCCTCGGCGTAGGCGCGGTCGATGGCCTCCACGTCGTGGCCGTCGATCTCGACGGTGTGCCAGCCGAAGGCGCGGAAGCGGCGTGCGTACGCGTCGAGGTCGTGGCCGTGGCGGGTGGGTCCGCGCTGGCCGAGCCGGTTGACGTCGACGATGGCCGTCAGATTGTCGAGGTGCTCGTATCCGGCGTGTTCGGCGGCCTCCCACACGGAGCCCTCGGCGAGTTCGCTGTCGCCGCACAGCACGTACACGCGGTAGTCGAGGTGGTCGAGGCGCTTGCCCGCGAGGGCGATACCGGTGGCGACGGGCAGGCCCTGGCCGAGCGAGCCGGTGGCGGTCTCCACCCAGGGCAGCCGCTGCGGTGTCGGGTGCCCTTCGAGGCGGCTGCCGAGCCGCCGGAAGGTCAGCAGTTCGTCGTCGTCGATGGCGCCGACGGCCTTGTACGCGGCGTACAGCAGCGGGGTCGCGTGGCCCTTGGACAGGACGAACCGGTCGTTCGCGGGGTGGGCGGGGCGGCTGAAGTCGTAACGCAGCGTGCGCCCGAGCAGCACCGCCATCAGATCGGCGGCGGACATCGAGGAGGTGGGGTGGCCGGACCCGGCGGCGTCGGCGGCGCGCACCGCGTCCACCCTCAACTGCTGCCCGAGTTCCCGCAGTTCGGCGTCGGTGGGGGCAGGGGCGGTGGTGGTCATGGGGTACCTCCGTCGGTCGTGTGGGGGTCGCTCGCGTCCGCCCGGGCGCCCTCGGAGGGGAGTGCGCGGGCCCGCGCGGGCGGCGGCGGGTACGGAGCGCGGCCGGCCGTGCGGGGTGGGGTCACGTCAGTGCCGTACGGGGTGACGCCGAGGCCCGCCCGGGCAGCGAGGGACGCGGCAGGGGCCGGTGCCGGTGCCGGTGCCCGGCGGAACCCGGTGTACTCGGCGGTCCCGGCTTCGGCGCGCACGGCGGTCCCGGCTTCGGCGCGCACTGCGACGCGGGGTCGGCTCACGGTCTCCTCCGGGTTCGGGATCGGGGCAGACCTCCCGCGTCCCCGGTGGCGCGGCACCCAAACGTACGGTCACTCTCGGCCGCCGCGGACGCACGCCGTGTCAGGTGCGGGGCGGATCAGGTGCTGGGCGGCTCAGGTGCCGGGCGGCGGGGTGGGCGGCATCGGCGGCACGCGGGGTGCCGTGGGCCGCTCGGGGCGGGCCGCGCCGCGCAGCAGGAAGGCGGCGACGGCGAGCACGGAGGCCATGATGAGGGCGGCGGCCCAGCCGGGCAGGCCGAGCGAGAGGACGAGCCCGAGCGTCAGGGCGAGCGCGGCGCCCGCGTACAGTGCGGCGGCCGCGGCGGCGGCGTTCAGCGTCATGGTGCGCCGCCGGCGGGCGGCGCCCTCACGGACGGCCTCGGCCAGTTCCTCGCGCACCGCCTCCCGCACGGCGTGCGTGACGTGTCCGGTCAGCTCCTCGGTCAGGGGTCGGTCGATGCGTTCCATGGGCTGCGGGTACCCGGCGCGGGCGGGGAGTAACGGCCGCTCGGCGGAAGTGATCACGTACGGGCGCGACGCCAACTAGGCTTTCGGGCATGGAGATCCTGGGCACCACGCTGCGCATCTGCGTCGAGGACCTGGAGTCCTCGGTGCGGTTCTACGAACAGCTCACGGGAAGCACGGCACAGCGCTCGGAGCGCGGTGGGGTGGCGGTGGCCGCCGTCGGCTGCTTCCTGCTGATGAGCGGGCCCGAGCAGGCGCTCGACATCCTGCGCAAGGTGACGGCGACGGTCGCGGTCGCCGACATCGACGAAGCGGGGGCGGTGCTCGCGGGCGCGGGCGGGCGGGTGATCGCGGGGCCGATGGCGACGCCGGCGGGCCGCAGCATGATCGCGGTGCACCCGGACGGCTCGGTCTTCGAGTACGCGGATCGCCGGGCGACGAGGGCGTAGCCCTGCCGGGTGGGGGTGGCCTGCCTATCTTTCGGTATACCAATCATGCGAACGTGACCGCAGTTCCCCGCACCCCTTACGGGGCTTGTCTCAGCGCCCGCTCCCGGCCTCCGGCCCTGGGGCCATGGGGGGCTGGCCTCGCCGCCGACTCCCAGCCCCTCCGGCGATTGAGGAGCGGGGCTGGGGCGGAGCCCCAGAGTGCCGGAAGCCCCCACCGACCGAAAGGCAACCGACCAGCCGGCACCGGGCAACCGGAACCGCCCGCGAGGGCCCATCCTTGCCACCCCCTTCAATTTTGGTATACAAAAAGTCGGGCCAGGCCACTCCTCCCCGCAAGGAGCCCCCATGTGCGTCGAGCCCGCCCCGCCCCCGCCCGACAGACTGACCCGCCGCGGCGTCCTCGCCGCCTCCGCCGTGCTCGCGGGCACCGCCACCGCCCTGGCCGCCGGCGCGGGTTCCGCCACCGCCGCCTCAGGCACCCCCGCACCGCGCCGCCCGCAGGGCCAGGGGCAAGGCCCGGGCACGCCCGGCCCCGCCGGTGACCTCGTCGTGGAGGGCGGCACGCTCCTCGACCCCGCCACCGGCGCCGTCGTCGAGAACGCCGTCGTCGTGATCCGGAACGGCGTGATCCAGGGCGCCGGCCACCGCGACAAGGTCTCCGTACCGAAGGACGCCCCGCGCCTGGACGCGCACGGGAGCTGGGTCCTGCCCGGCCTGGTCGACGCGCACATCCACCTCAACTCCGTGGCCGAGGCCAAGGACACCGTCCGACAGGGCGCCACGACCGCGCGCAGCGGCTCCACGAACTTCTACCAGGACATCGCGGTACGCGAACTCGCCCGCCAGGTACCGCAGTGGGCGCCGTGCCTGAAGGCCGCCGGCATCTTCGTCTCCCCCGACCTCGGCGACACCGTCCTCGGCGACCCGGACCTCACCCCCCTGGCCCGCCTGAAGGACGGCGTGCGGTCGGCAGCGGCGCTGCGCCGGGTCGTGGAGGTGAACGTGGCACACGGCGCCGACGTCATCAAGACCCGCGTCAACCCGCGCGCCGGGCTCGCCGAGCAGGACCCGCTGGAACAGGTCTACTCCTATGAACAGCTCTCCGAGATCGTGGCGACAGCCCGCCGCCACGGCAAGGACGTGCTGTGCCACAGCTACAGCGAGAAGGGCTGCGACGACGCGGTGCGCGCGGGCATCCGTTCGCTGGAGCACGGGGCGTTCGTCGGGGAGCGCACGCTGCACGAGATGCGGCGCCGCGGCACGTACTTCACGCCGACGCTCGGCGCCATCGCCGGGATGATCGGCTCCTCGGACCCGGTCCTCGACGAGCGGGGCCGCACGTATCTGCCGCTGCTGAAGAAGGCGGCGCTGGCCGCGCACCGGCTCGGCGTGCCGGTGGTAGCGGGCACGGACTCCTCGGGCGGCACGGTCGATCCGATCGGCGGCGAGATCGTCCTCATGCACGAGGCCGGGTTCAGCCCGCTGGACGCGATCCGCACCGCGACGACGAACGCGGCGAGGCTGCTCGGGCTCGCCGACACGGTGGGCCGTCCGGTACGGGGATTCGCGGGCGACCTCGTCCTCGTCCCCGGCGACCCGCTCGCCGACCTCTCCGTCCTCACGTCCCCCACGCGCGTGGTGCGTTCGGGCCTCCCCCTCTGAACGTCCCTGCCCGCCACCCCCGTCAGGAGCCCCGCATGACTCCCCCTCCCCCGCCGCTGCCCCGTCGCGGTGTCCTCGCCGGTGCCGCCTCGCTCGGCACCGCGCTCGGCACGCCGGCCACCGCCCAGGCGGCGTCGGTCTCCGGCGCGGACCGGCGGCCCCGGCGCGCGGTCGTCTTCCGTGACGTACGGCCCTTCGGCGCGGCCACGCCCGTCGACCTGACCGTGGTCGACGGCAAGATCGCTCAGGGGCCCGCACCCAAGGGGGCTGAGGTCGTCCACGGCGACGGCCGCATCGCCCTGCCCTCGCTCGTGGACGCGCACATCCACCCCGACAAGACGAGCTGGGGCGGCTCGTGGGTGACGCGCAAGCCGGCCGACGGCATCGCCGACTACTGCGAGCGGGACGTCGAACTGTTCAGGTCCCAGAAGCGATCGGTGGGCGAGCGCGCGTACGGGCTGATGGCGCACGCCGTGACGCGCGGTACGCGGGCCATGCGGGCGCACGCCGACGTCGCCCCGGCGTACGGCCTGGCCGGCGTCGAGGGCATCGCGCAGGCCAGGGAACGTCTCGCGCACGCGCTGGACGTGCAGATCGTCGGCTTCCCGCAGCACGGGGTGGTCCGCACCCCGGGTACGGCGAAGCTGCTGGAGCAGGCGGCCCGGGAGGGGCTCGTCGACATGGTCGGCGGCATCGACCCGATCAGCTTCGACCACGCCCTCGACGAACAGCTCGACCTCGTCTTCGGCCTCGCCGACAAGTACGGCGTCGGCGTGGACATCCACCTCCACGACCGGGACGCGAAGGGTACGGAGGTGCTGCGCGGGATCATCGAACGGACCAGGGCGCTGTCGCTGCGCGGGAAAGTGACGGTCAGTCATGTCTTCTGTCTGCCGTTCCTGAGCGAGGCCGAACTCGACGTCATGGCCGTGGATCTCGCCGAACTCGACATCGCGCTGACGACGGTCGCGCCGAGCGAGTCGCTGGTGCTGCCGGTCACCGCGCTTCAGCGGCACGGGGTGCGGGTCGGGCTGGGGTCCGACGGGGTGCGGGACTCCTGGAGTCCGTTCGGCAACGCGGACATGTTGCACCGGGCGCATCTGCTCGGCTGGGTCACCGATGTGCGGCTCGATGAGGAACTGACGGCGTGTTACACGGTGGGCGCCCGTGGGGGTGCGGACGTGATGGGGCTCGCCCGGGCGGAATTCCGTCCCGGGGATCCGGCGGACTTCATCCTGGTACGGGGTGAGAATGTGCCGCAGGTCCTCGTCGACATGCCTCCCCGTGACCTGGTCGTCCATGCGGGCCGAGTAGTGGCCCGAGCCGGCGAACTGACGAGGCCCCCAGCGCCGGGAGCGTGACGCGTGTGCCTCGGCTGCGGCTTCGGTGTTTCGTGTCTCGCGCAGTTCCGCCCCTGAGGAAACCGGCCTCAGCGCCAACCCCCGGCCTCCGGCCCTGGCGTGCCTGGAGGGCGGGGCTGACCTCAGCGCCAACTCCCAGCCCCTCCGGCGATTGAGGAGCGGGGGCTGGGGCGGAGCCCCAGAGTGCCGGGTGCGTCGTGGCTGGGCGCGCAGTTCCCCGCGCCCCTTGCGGGGCTGGTCTGAGCGTCCCTCCCAGCGGGAACCGTCACGGGGCTGGCCTCGACGGCCGTTGTTCAGGGGCGCATGCGGAAGTCGTAGGTTGGGGGGAGGGGGGTGTTCGGGGCGATTCGGGTCCATAGGGCGCCTATGATCTCCGCGCCCTCCCGGAGGTCCGCCACCTCGAAGCCCGCTTCGAAGATCCCCCGCGCGGCACCCACGTCCCCCCGCGCCAGCGCCAACTCCGCCTCCAGCAACCGAAACCGCCCCCGCCGGCGCGTAGCCACATGCACCCGCTCCCACACACCCCCCGCCTCCTCGACCCGCCCCACAAGAAGAAGCGCCTCGATCGCCTCCCGCCCCAGCGCCGCCGTCACCGCCACCCACGCCTCCCCCTCGTCCCGCCGCTCGGCGCAAAGGTCGTCGAACGCCTCGGCGTACCGCTGCGCCGCCCGCTCCCGATGCCCGTCCGCCGCGTCCGCGACAGCGAGGCACCGCAGGAACGGCCAGGTCGACGGCGCGAGTTCGAGCCCGCGCTCCCAACTGCGTACGGCCTGCGCGCGATCCCCCGCGTGCCACTGGGCGACGCCGAGGTGGTACTCGGAGAGCGGCCGGGCCGGCGCGGTCTCCAGCGTGTCCCGCCAGGCGGGGGCGACGAGCGAGGGTCCGGGCGGTCCGACGCGCCGCTGCTCGGGAAAGACCCCGGTGTCCAACAGCTCGCGCCAGGGGGCCTGTTCGGCGCCGAGGGTCGACTCGTCGAAGGGCGTGCCGGGCAACTTCCAGCCGGTGCGCAGCACTTCCAGCGCACCCCAGCCGGACCCGGTGGAGATCCGCTCCCCCGGCTCGGCATCGGCGTACGCCCGCCACGCCTCGTACGCGGCGTCCACGGCGGCGCGCGGCAGGGCACGTTCCAGGGCGTGTTCGGCGGCGTCCACGCCGGCGTGCCAGTCGTCGCCGCCGAGTTCCGCGTCGAGCGGCCCGTACGCCTCCAGCCAGGACATCTCGCCCTCGGCCTCCAGCCGCAGATGCTCCAACTGGGTGCGGGCCAGGCCCGCCTGGATCTCGGCGTAGCCGCCGGTGCCGGGCTCGGTCAGCCACTCCTGCCAGCGCCGGCCGCCCGTCCCGTGCCCCCACACGAACAGTTTCCGTCCGCGCAGCACGTCCGTGGACGTCTGCACCAGCCCGTACCCGGTGTCGTCGAGCGCGGCGATCCAGCGGCGCCGTCCGTCGGGCACCTCGTAGAAGTAGTCGGCGGCGAACTCGCTGTTCAGCGGGCGGCTGCGGTCCACGCCGCCGTGCACGGGCATCGGCACCCGCCGCAGGGACCGTTCGTAGCCGAAGTGCCATGCCTCGTCGGCGGGCGCGTAGACGCGGCGCTCCTCGGGCACGGCGGTGTTGGACCACCAGTACAGCGGGGTCGCCTTCTCGTGCGGGTTGCGGACGCGGACGCCGACGTACAGATGATCGGAGCCGTCCGGCAGCCACAGGTCCACCTGGAACGGCAGGTCGCGCAGCCGCTCCCACTCCCACATCCGCAGCATCCGGCCGCCGTCCGGCGCGGGCACGAGCGCCGCGTGCAGCGGGGCGCAGGTGAGCGTGGTGTGGCCGGTCGCGCCGGGGTTCCACTCGATGCCGCCGGAGAACCAGGCCCCGTTCAGGGCGAACGCGGCGGGCTGGAACACCGGGTTGCGGTACAGGAGTTCACGCCCGGCCGGCTTGTGGAACAGGGACGCGATCCGCCCGCCGAGCCCCGGCAGCACGGTCACCCGCAGCCGGTCATTCTCCAGGACGACGCTGTCCAGGGCGAGTTCGCGGCGCTCACGCCCGTACCCGTCGAGCAGGCGCGTGGGCAGCACGCTGCGCAGCGTGCCGTAGCGGAGCTGGCGGGCCATGTCGGGGGGCAGGTCGTCCAGCGCGCGGTCGTCGAGCTGGTGCGCCTCGTCGAGCGGGCGCAGCGGCGGCAGCGGGTTCACCGGCCCCAGCCCGGCGCCCGGCAGGGTCAGTACCTCACGCCGTATCTCGGTCACGTCCGTCGCCTCCCGGTGCCAGGGGGCGGACCCGCCCCGATGACCATGGAACAGGCTGACCGCCGCCCTGACCAGGGCTCTCCCCGGTCAGGATTACGCAAAAGCCCGCACCGCCCGCCACGCGGAAACCCGGTGGGCCGCGCGCGGCGGCCGTCGTACGCTGGCGGTTTCCGAGCGACACGTACGAGGAGCACGCCCCCCATGGCCGACAGCCACACCTATCGAGTGATCGTCCGCGGCACATTCGAGGCCCTGACCGACGCGGCGCGGGAGCGGCTGCTGGCGGAGGTGGCCGCGCACGAGGGCATCGCGGGGATGCGGTTCGGGCCGGAGGGTTCGCTCGCCTACGACCGTTCCCTCAAGGCGTTCTCCATGCGGTACGTCGTCGAGTCCGACCCCGAGGACGGCGACGAGATGGCGGCGGCGCTCGCCGAGGAGCGCGCCGAGGCGTATCTCGCGGAGCGCGGGTACGGGCACGGGGCGCTGCGCTCGACGGTGACGGACATGGACACGATGAAGGTCAACCGGAAGGCGGGGCGGTCCGGGCGCTGACCATCTCGCTGGTGAGCGCCCAGCGTTCGTGGTCGCGCCAGGCGCCGTCGATGAACAGGAAGTCGGGCGAGTAGCCCTCCAGGCGGAAGCCGGCGCGGCGGGCGAGCGCGAGTGACGCGGTGTTCGCGGGCTGGGCGTTGATCTCCAGGCGGTGCAGGCCGAGCGGCCCGAAGGCGTACGCGACGACGAGGCCGAGGCCCTCCGACATGTAGCCGTGTCCGGCGGCGTGGGCGAATGCGCCGTAGCCGAGGGCGCCGCAGCGGAAGCCGCCCTGCACGATGTTGTTGATGTTGATGAACCCGGCGATGGCTCCGGTGTCGCGGGCGCAGACGAGGAAGCCGTGCTTGGTGGGGTCCTCGATCAGGCGGCTCGCGTAGGCGGCGTACGCCTGCGGGGTCTGCGGCGGGAACAGCCAGGGGCGGTGGAGGCCGGTGCTCTCGCGGGCGCGGGCCGTGAACTCCTCGGCGTCGTCGAGGGCGAACGGCCTGATCGCCACGCGCGGGCCCACGGCCAGGTAGTCAGCCATGCGGCCACCCTATGGCTCCGTACGGGTGTTACTTGCGGCGCCTGCCCATGACGTAGCCGCCGCAGATGCCGCCGATGACGAAGACGGCGGCGAGGGCGAGGTAGAGCGGCATGGAGACCTCGGGGATCAGCAGCCGGATCTTGACCTGGCGGGTGTTCTCGAAGATGAACACGAGGGCGAGCACGGCGAGGATCAGGACGCCGATCCTGGCCGGGGTGACGGCGCTGGAGCTGCCGCTTCTCGATGAGCTGGCGGTGTCCTTCGGGCTCATCCGGTGCCCTTTCCTTCGGTCCGTGCGTGGCCTTTCAGCATGCGGGGCGCTGCGCGGGCCGGCACGCCAGGACCTCCGTCCGGGTGAGCGGTCGTGTGCCTCTTGGCGCCGGTTCCTCGTGTGCGGGTCCGTAGTAGCCGCCCGCACAGTTCCCCGCGCCCCTGGGTGAGTGGGCCTGCCCGTGGTTCGTTGTCCAACGGTGGGTGGGGCGTCTCGCGCAGTTCCCCGCGCCCCTGAGGTGAGTGGGTGGTCCCGCCCGGTGGACCTCCTCGGCTCTCGTCGTGGCTGATCGCGCAGTTCCCCGCGCCCCTGAGGTGAGTGGGCGGTCCCGCCCGGTGGACCTCCTCGGCTCTCGTCGTGGCTGATCGCGCAGTTCCCCGCGCCCCTTCGGTGCGCACTTCGTGCGCTACCTCCATCTGGGGAGGCAGGGGCGAAGCCCCGCCTCCAGGGGCGCGGGGAACTGCGCGATCAGCCCCACCGGCCCGCAGGTGAACGACCACGCCCAGGGGCACCGCCCCGTCAGGGGCGCGGGGAACTGCGCGACCAGCCACTACGCAGCCGCAGACGAACGACCTACCCCCGGGGGCACCCCCCCCTCAGGGGCGCGAGGAACCGCGCACCTAGGCATGGGCCGGCCCGCACCCCACCGCCCCGGTGACGAGAACGACCCGCCCGATCAGCTGAGCGCCGGCTCGTCGAAGGCCAGCACCCCCGCCCCCGCATCCAAAACCCCCGCCACCCCGAACGGCAGTGTCACCGCCCCGGCACCATGCCCGAACCCGAACTCCTCCACCACCGGCACCCCGAGCCCCCCGAACCGCTCGGCGAAAAGCCCCCGCACCGGCTCACACTCCGCCCAGGACCCCAGCAGCACCCCGGCGACCCCGTCCAGGTACCCCGCCCGCTCCAACTGCGTCAGATACCGGTCGATCCGGTACGTCTCCTCCCCCACGTCCTCCAGACACAGCAGCCCCCCGCGCGCGGAACTCCGCGCCCCCCGCGTCCCCGCCTCCGCCGCGAGCAGCGACAGGCACCCGCCCACGGTCACCCCGCGCGCGACCCCGGGCACGAGCGCCCCGCACCCGGGCCCGCCCGTGATCACCCGTACCGTCTCCGGCGCGAACAGCGTCGCCCGCAGATGTTCCTGCGCCCGCGCCGTCTTCAGGAAGTCCGCGGCGGCGACCATCGGCCCGTGCAGGGTGACGACCCCGACCCGTGACGCGAACGCCTCGTGCAGCGCGGTGATGTCGCTGTACCCCACGAACGGCTTCGGCCGCGCCGCGCGCATCGCGTCCCAGTCGACCAGCTCGACCATGCGCTGCGCCCCGTACCCGCCCCGCGCGCACAGCACGGCGTCGACGGCGGGATCGCACCAGGCGGCCTGGAGGTCGGCCGCACGGTCCGCGTCCCGCCCCGCGAGGTAGTCGAACTCCCCGTGCACGTCCAGCACATGGGGCATGACGACCGGATCGAGGTCCCAGCCGCACAGGATGTCGAGCCCGGCGGCGAGGCGGTCCTCGGGCACGGGCCCGCTGGGCGCGACGACGGCGACCCGGGCTCCGGCCGCCAGCCGCTCCGGCCGTGTCAGCGGCTTCACTTGGTCAGCTCCAGCACCGGGACACCGCCCGGTTCGAGCCCGAACACCTGGGCGTACAGGGACAGTTCGGCCTCCAGGGCGCGGACCATGGTGTCCGCGCGCCGGAACCCGTGCCCCTCGCCCTCGAACGCGATGTAGGCGTGCGGCACTCGCCGCCCCTCGCTCTCGACCCGCGCGAGGAACCGCTCGCACTGGACGGGCGGGCAGATCACGTCGTCGAGGCCCTGGAGCAGCAGGAACGGCACGGTGAGCCGGTCGGCGTGCTCGGCGGGCGAGCGCTCCGCGTACCGGGCGGGCACCTCGGCGAGCGGCCCGACGAGCGTTTCGAGGTAGCGGGACTCGAAGTCGTGGGTCTCGCCCTCGGCCCAGCCCGCGAGGTCCAGGATCGGATAGATGATCGTGCCGCACGCGTAGACGTCGGTGCTGGTCAGGGACGCGGCGCTGGTCCACCCGCCGGCGCTGCCGCCCCGGATGGCGAGCCGGTCGCGGTCGGCGGTGCCCTCCTCGGCGAGCGCGAGGGCGACGGCGGCGCAGTCCTCGACGTCGACGACGCCCCACTGTTCGCGCAGCCGGTTGCGGTACGCGCGCCCGTACCCGGTGGAGCCTCCGTAGTTGACCTCGGCGACGCCGATGCCGCGCGAGGTGAAGTAGGCGATCTCCAGGTCGAGGACGAGTGGCGCGTGCCCGGTGGGTCCGCCGTGCGCCCACACGACGTACGGCGGCAGTTCGTCGTCGGGGGCGGCGTGCGTGGGGCTGTGCGGCGGGTAGATGTGGGCGTGGACGTCCCGCCCGTCGGGCCCGGCGAACGTGCGGATCTGCGGTTCCGGGTAGTACGCCGGGTCGACGGGGTCGCTGTGCGCGGCGCCGATGACGCGGGTGCGGCCGGTACAGGTGTCCAGCTCGACGACCTCGGCGGCGCTGCGGGGGCTGGCCGCGACGCCGACGACGCGGGTGCCGTGCACGGCGAGGGTGGAGGACCACTCGGTCCAGGGCCCGGCCGTGTCGACGACCTCGCCGGTCTCGGGGTCGAGGATGCCGAGGGCGGTGGAGCCGACGCCGTGCACGACGGCGACGAGGCCCGCTTCCAGCGGCATGAACCAGGTCAGGCCGATCTTCCACATCGGCCCGCCGAACTCCTCCTCCCGCGCGCCCAGGGGCCGCGCCGCAGCAGGCTGCCCGGGGCCGTCGCCGCGCACGTCGAGCCGGTACAGGTTCCACCAGCCGGTGCGGTCGTCGGCGTACAGGAGGGTGCCGTCGTGGGCCCACTCGGCCTGGCAGACGGAGACCTCGCTGCCGCCCGCGACCGGCCGCGCGGGGCCGAACGTGCCGTCGGCGCGGACCTCCGCGAGCAGCAGTTCCGTACCGTCCCACGGCATGCGCGGGTGGTCCCACGCGATCCACGCGGCGCGCCGCCCGTCCGGCGACAGGCGCGCGGCGGTGACGAACCGGTGGGCTTCGTGGGTCAGTTCGCGTACGGCGGCGCGGTCGTCGGCGGCGGAGCCGTCGAGGGGGACGGCCGCGACGACGCGCCGTACGTCGCCGGGGCCCTCACCGGTGTACTCCTCCAGGACGCACCACACCTCGCCCCGGTCGAGGTGGAGGCGCGGGTCGGCCCAGCGCAGTCCGCCGCCGGCCGTGCCGAGCGGGGTCAGGGGCCGGGGCGCGCCGCCCGGGGCGTCGGGCTCGTACGCGTACAACCGCTGGTCGGAGAAGTCGACGAAGACGACGAGCGGGCCCTCGGGGCGCTCCACGCCGGCCCAGGGGCGGCCGCCGTACTCGATGACGCGGCTGCGCACGTTCCACGGCGCCGGCAGCACGACCTGCTCGGTGCCCTCGGCGGTGCGCCGCACGAGGGCACGACGGCCCGCTTCGGCGGGGCGCGGCTCGGTCCACCACGCCTCGTCGCCGACGAATCCGACGTACTCGGGCTGACCGTCGTGCGCGGCGGCGAGCCGTGCGTCGATCGGCGACGGCCAGGACCCGTACGCCCGCGTCTGCACCATCTCGTCCCCGCCCCCCATGGACGCCGTGGCCACTGTGCCCCCCATGTTCCGCGCGTCTGTCATCTTTTCCCAGTCCGTGTCGCGTCCGATCCGGGCGTACGTCATGCCGAGCGCAGGAAGCGGTCCAGCACGCGGACGCCGAAGTGCAGTGCCTCCACCGGCACCCGCTCGTCCACGCCGTGGAAGAGTGCCTGGTAGTCGAAGCCCTCGGGGAGCTTGAGCGGGGCGAAGCCGTAGCCGGTGATGCCGAGCCGGGAGAACTGCTTGGCGTCGGTGCCGCCCGACATGCAGTACGGGACGGTGTGCCCCTCGGGCGCGAACGCCTCGACGGCGGCGCGCATCTTGGCGAACGTCGGCGAGTCGACCGGCGCCTGGAGCGCGACCTCGTGGTGGTGGAAGTCCCAGTCCACGTCCGGGCCCGTCAGTTCGTCGAGGGTCGCGCGGAACTCGTCCTCGTAGCCGGGCAGATAGCGCCCGTCCACGTGCGCGGTGGCCTCGCCGGGGATCACGTTGATCTTGTAGCCGGCGGAGAGCATCGTGGGGTTGCTGCTGTTGCGGACGGTCGGCGCGACGAGGTCGGCGGCCGGGCCGAGCGCGGCGAGCAGCGCGTCCACGTCGAAGCCGGGCGCGTCCACGTCGGCGTCGATGCCGTACAGCGCGGCGAGTTCGGTGAGGGCCGCGCTGACCGTGGGCGTCAGCCGCAGGGGCCACTGGTGCGCGCCGATGCGGGAGACGGCGGCGGCGAGCCTGCTGACCGCGTTCTGCCCGTTGACCTTGGAGCCGTGGCCGGCCTTGCCGCGCGCGGTCAGCTTCAGCCAGCCGGTCCCGCGCTCGCCCGCGGCGATGGGGTAGATCTGCTTGCCGGAGCCGTCGTGGAAGGTGAAGGCGCCGGACTCGCTGATGCCCTCGGTGCAGCCCTCGAAGAGGTCGGCGTGCCGGTCGGCGAGGAACCCGGAGCCGTCCTCGGCGCTGGCCTCCTCGTCGGCGGTGAAGGCGATCACGATGTCCCGGCGCGGCCGGTAGCCGACGCGGGCCCACTGGCGGACCGTGGCGAGGATCATCGCGTCCATGTTCTTCATGTCGACGGCGCCCCGGCCCCACACGACGCCGTCGCGGACCTCGCCGGAGAACGGGTCGACGCTCCAGTCGGCGGCCTCGGCCGGTACGACGTCGAGGTGGCCGTGGACGAGGAGCGCGTCGGCGCCGGGGTCGGTGCCGGCGATCCGCGCCACCACGTTGCCCCGGCCGGGGGTGCGCTCCAGGATCACCGGGTCGAGTCCGGCCTCGGCGAGCCTGGCCGCCGCGTACTCGGCGGCGGGCCGCTCCCGGCAGTCGCCGCCGCCCCGGTTGGTGGTGTCGAAGCGGATCAGCTCGGAGGTGAAGGCGACGACCTCGTCGAGGGCCTGGCCGTCCACGTGCGGGGCGTCCCAGTGGCCCTCGGTCGCGGTCGCCGTGAGAAGACGCTCAGCCATACTGTTCCTCCACCGCGGCCGAGGCGATCGTGGTGACCGCCTTGAAGGTGCGGATGCCGTCGTACATGGTCTCGTGCGTGTACGCGATCCTACGTTCGCCGGTGCGCCGGACCCCGGGCACCACCGTCGCCGCCATGGCCAGGTGCTCGGCGTCGAACTCGACCTCGACGGTGAACGGCCCGCTCCGCACCGGCTCCCCGCGCCCGGCCAGCTCCATGGAGTCCTTGGCGGCTGCGCGGATGTCGGCGGCGGTGCGGGCGGGTGTGCGGCAGACCGCCGCGTACCGCGAGACGTGGTCCTTGACGGCGACCTTGCGGGCCTGCGGCGCGTAGCCGAGGGCGTCGTCGCAGGCGTGGTCGTCGCCGGTGACGAGGACGACGGGCACCCCGTACTCGGCGACCACATGCGCGTTGAGCAGGCCCTCGCTGGCCCGTACGTCGTTGACCCACACGCCCGTGATCTGGTTCGCCAGGTAGGTGTGGGCGAGGACGCCCTCCATGCCCGCGCCCGCGTGGTAGCCGACGAAGGCGATGCCGTCGACGTCGCCGTGCTGGACGCCTTCGACCATGGACAGCGACTTGTGCCGGCCGGTCAGCATCTCGACGCGGTCGTCGAGCCGCTCCAGCAGCAGATTGCGCATGGTCCAGTGGGCCTCGTTGACGAGGACCTCGTCGGCGCCGCCGTCGAAGAAGCCCTGCACCGCCGCGTTCACGTCGGAGGTGAACAGGGCGCGGCACCGCTCCCACTGCGGGGTGCCGGGGAGCACGTCGGCCGGCCAGGTCACGCCGGTGGCGCCCTCCATGTCGGCGCTGATGAGGATCTTCATGGCCAGCACCGTACGCGGATCGGGCCGCACGCCACCAGGGCTGTGGATAACTCTCAGGCGTCTAGACCAATGATGGCGCTCCCGGGCGGATCGTCCCTCGTCAGAGGGGGGCGCGCCCGGGAGCGCGGGGGCGGCGCGCGGTCAGGGTGCGGCGCGCGGTCGGGGGTACGGCGCGCGGCGGTCAGGGGGTGCGGCCGACGACGAGCCAGAGGGAGGGCAGTTCGACACGTCCGCCGTCGTGCGCGGTCTCGGTCGTCGCCAGCGGCATGTCACCGGCGGCGAGTACGGTCAGGCCGGCGGCGGCGACATGCTCGGTGACGGCGCTGTCGCTGACCTCGCCGGGCGCGATGCCGTGCGCGAGGACGGAGGCGACCTTCGGGGGCGGGCCCTCGGGACCGCCGACGAGCCCGTGCAGCACCTCCCGCGACCGCTGCGACGGCTCGACGAGGCAGCCGCGCCCGCGCGCGCCGAGGAGGGCGGCGACGGCGTCGAGCACCGCCTGCCGGTCCTCGGGCTCGCTCTGATGCAGCACGCCCCGCATGTAGACATTGACGTCCCCCAACTCGGCGTGCAGCAGAGCCACTTGGTCGCGGTCGGTGACGTCGAGGGCCCGGTACTCGGCCTGTTCGGCCGGGTCGGCGGCGCGGGCGCGGTCGAGCGCGGCGGCCGACAGATCGGCGCCGACGACCTTGGGGAAGCGGTCGGCGAGATAGCGGGTCTGGGTGCCGTTGCCGCAGCCGAGGTCCACGAGGGGCAGCGTCGGCGCCTCCAACAGCGGTTCGAACAGGGCGAGATGGCGGGCGGCGGTGACGGCGGGCTCCGCGTCCCAGAAGACACCGCCGCGCTCGTCGGGGGCGTCCTGCCAGAAGCCCTCCCACGCCTTCCTGTAGCGGTCGGACACGCTCATGGACCCTCCCGGGGGCGCTCGGCGGACTCGGCGCATGTGCTCCCTCGGTCTACCGCGTGCACAGGCCACGGGCAAGAACGCCCCCGACACCTTCACGCCCTGTTCGGACGCGGGCCGGGGGCGGGCCGGGGCCGGACGCAGGCCGGGGGCGGGAGGTCAGCGGGAGCGGTCGGCGGTCAGCTCGAACCAGACGGTCTTGCCACGCGCGGTACGGCTCGTGCCCCACCGTCGCGTCAGCCGGTCGACGACGCGCAGTCCGCGCCCGCGCTCGTCGCCGGGGCCCGTGCCGAGCAGCGTCGGCAGGGTGTGCTCGCCGTCCTCCACCTCGCACAGCAGGGTCCGCGCGCGCACCAGCCGCAGCCGCACCGGGCCGCCGGGCGCGTGCCGGAGCGCGTTGGCGACGAGTTCCCCCGCGGCGAGTTCCGCCGCGTACTCCAGGTGCGCGAGCCCCCACAGCGCGAGCTGGTCGCGGACGAGAGCGCGCGCCCGGGACGCCTCGCGCGGGTGCGCGTCGAGGCTCCACTGCGCGACGTCGTCGGCCGCGATGCCGCTCATGCGCACCATCAGCAGCGCCACGTCGTCCTTGCGGCCGCCGCGCCGTGCGAGGGTGCGGATGATGGTGTCGCAGGCGTCGTCCATGGACGCGGCCGGGTGCGCGGCGGACGCGCAGAGGGTGGCGAGGCCGACGCCGATGTCCTCGCCGCGCATCTCGACGAGGCCGTCGGTGCACATCACGAGCCGGTCGCCGGGCGCGACGGGCACCCGTACGGACTCGAAGGGCACGCCGCCGACGCCGATGGGGGCGCCCGTGGGCAGGTCGAGCAGGTCGCTGCGGCCGTCGGCGGCGCGTACGACGACGGGCGGGATGTGTCCCGCGTTGGCCAGGTGGAGTTCACCGGCGATCGGGTCGTAGACCGCGTACAGGCAGGTGGCGAGGTAGTGCTCGCCGAGGCGCTGCGCCAAGTCGTCGAGATTGCGCAGGAGTTGTGCGGGCGGCAGGTCGAGCGCGGCCATCGTCTGCACCGCTGTCCGCAACTGGCCCATCATCGCCGCCGAGTTGAGGCCGTGGCCCATCACGTCACCGACGACGAGCGCGGTACGGGCCCCGGGCAGCTCGACGGAGTCGAACCAGTCGCCGCCGACCCGGCCGAGGAGCGTGCCGGGCAGATAGCGGGTGGCTATCTCGCAGCCGCGCAGCCTCGGTTCGATACGCGGGAGCATGCTGTCCTGGAGCGTCTCGGCGACGGCTTCCTGGTGCGTGTACATGCGGGCGTTGTCGAGCACCAGCCCGGCGCGCGCGGCGAGTTCGGCGCCGGTGACGCGGTCCATGTCGTTGAAGACGGGCCGCTCCCGGTGGCGCAGCAGGATCATGAACCCGAGCACGACGTTACGTGCTTTCAGCGGTACGACCAGCATCGAGCGGTGGGTGATCAGCGGCCGGATGTCCCGCTTCTCGAACTGCGAGGCGATCTTGTCGCCCATCTCCGGGGAGATGTACGGCACGAGCACCGGCTCGCCGCTCGTCATGCACTGGAAGAACGGCGTGTGCACGGGGAACGGCATCGACTCGCCGACCGGCACCACGTCGTCCCAGCGGCCCGGTTCGTCGGTGTGCTCCAGCGCCACGCGGTGCCACATCGTCGTGGCGTCCGGCGCGCCCTCGGGGAAGCCCTCGCCCGCGACGACCTGCTCGCGCAGATAGGTGCCGGCGACGTCGGTGAAGCGGGGCACGGCCGCGCGGCTGACCTCCACGACGGTCCGGGCGAGGTCGAGGGAGGTGCCGATGCGCCCGCTCACCTCGTTCAGGAACTCCAGCCGCTCGCGGACCGCCGCGTACTCCAGGTCTTCGGCGTCCTCGTCCGCTTCCCGGGGTACGGGGATGCCGGCCGCCGCCGCTCTGGCCGCCGCGGCCCGGCGCTCCCTGCGCTGCGCGCGGCGGGCCACGCCCCAGTCGGCGGTGACCGGGACGCGCTCGTAGTCGCTGAACTCGATGACGGGGTAGCCGAGTTCGAGGACCTGCGAGACGATCCGCGCGCTCTCGCGCACGCTCATGCTGGGCAAAATCTCGGGGAGGGCCCCGGCCAGTTCGTCCGCGCCGGGGAAGTCGGTGTGCAGCGCGAAACCGGGGGCGATGCGGTCGCCGCGGGGGCCGGGTTCGGAGCACAGGGGGCGGGTGTCGGCGGCCAGGACGAGCAGGCGCTCGGGGCCGGGGCCGACGAGGGGGTACGCCCACCACAGGACGTCGATGCGGTCGCTGGGGACGGTGCTGGTGTCCAGGCGGGCGCGGCCTGATACGGGGTAGCCGTAGGCCGTGCGGGCGTCCAGGGGGTCTTGCGGCCCGGAGATCCCGGGGTCGTCGCCCCCGTCCGCTCCGGGGGCCGGGTCGGGGAGGGCGCCTCCCACGGGCAGGAGGTCGGCTGCGGGGCGGCCCACGGCGGCCTCCCGGGACGGGCCGAAGAGGCGGCGGGCGCCGGTGCTCCAGTGGGATACGCGGGAGTCGGCGTCCACGACGATGACGGCCAGGGGGACGCGGGCGTGCGGGGGTTGACCGGTGCCGTGCATCGCCGCGTTCCTTCCCTTCGGCGGGCGGGGTGTCCGTGCCGCCGTTCCCACGGTACGGGTCGGTCCGCCCCGCGATCCCCGATTCCCCAATCTTCCCTCCCCCGCTTGACAACCCGCTCCGTGCGCCTTTGGGTATCCCGTTCACCTGCGGGTGGGTGGGGCTTCTCGCGCAGTTCCCCGCGATCCTGTCGGGGCACGACCGTGCGTTGTTCTCTGCGGGTGCATCGTGGCTGGTCGCGCAGTTCCCCGCGCCCCTGGAGGGGCGACTACGTCGCCACCTCCTCCCCTGGGGGAGCAGGGGCGAAGCCCCGCTCCATCAGGGGCGCGGGGAACTGCGCGAGCAACCACGACGCGACCGTCAGATGAAGAACTCGCCCGAAGGGGCACTCACCTCGGCGGCGCCGGGAAACGCCGGGTCAGTCCTCGTGGCCGAGTTGAAGGTCCCGTTCCGTCCGCCCGCCCCCGGCAACCTGAAGCACCGTAGCCACCGGCGGATACCCCGCGGCGATCACCGTGTACTCCCCCGACGACAGATCGACGAAGCGAAACGTCCCGTCAGCCCCCGTGGTGAGCGTATCCACCACATTCCCGGCGGCGTCCAGGAGCGTGACCCGCGCATCCTCGACGACCCGCCCGCCCCCCGCCCGCACGGTCCCCCGCAACACCGCCCCGCCGGCCAGCTCGACATCCTGCCGCGTCTCACGCGAGGCCATGACGGTCACGGGCAGCGCGGCGGGCCGGTACGCGGGTGCGCTCGCGGCGAGGGTGTACTCCCCGGCGACCAACTCCGTGATGACATAGCCCCCTTCACGCCCACTGCGGGTCGCCGCGACGACCTCCCCGTGCACGTTGGTGAGGGTGACCGTCGCGTCCCGCACCGGCGTCCCGTCCGCGGTGAGCACGCTCCCGGCGAGCCGCCCCGCGCCACCGAGCACGACGTCCAGCTCGACGGGCCGCTCCCCCACGGTCACCGTGACGGCCTGCGGCTGGTGTCCGCCGGCGGCGGCGATGAGCACGTACGAGCCCGCGCCGGGCGTCGACAGCGCGTACCGCCCGTCGTCACCGCTGGCGCCACGCCCGACCTGCGTACCGCCGACGTCGATGAGAGTGAGGGCGGCGCGCGGCACGGCGGAGCCGTCGGAGTGCTGGACGGTGCCGCAGACGGGGACGCCGGCGGCGGTGTGCGGAAGGGAGCCGATCCGCTCCTGCGCCGGGACGACGAGGGGCTGCTCGGACGACGGGGAGGGGGCGGCGCTGGACAACAGGGGTGTCTCCTTGAGGAAGAAGGCGAGGACCAGTCCGAGGACGAGGACCGGGACCAGGTAGAGGAAGATGCGCGGCATGGCGTCGGCGTACGCCTGGATGATGGGCGTGCGCAGGGCCGCGGGGAGCGCGTGCACGAGCTGCGGGGTGATGGACTTGCCGTCGGGCAGCCCGGCGCCCGCCCCGGCGGCGGGCAGCCGCTCGGCGAGGGCGTCCGCGAGCCGGTTCGCGAAGAGGGTGCCGAAGATCGCGGCGCCGACGCTGCCGCCGATCTGCCGGAAGTAGTTGTTGGCGCTGGTGGCGGTGCCGAGGTCGGCGGGGCGCACGGAGTTCTGCACGGCGAGCACGAGCACCGGCATGATCAGGCCGATGCCGGCGCCGAGGACCGCCATATAGGCGCTGTACTCCAGGCGCGGGGTGTCGACCTCCAGGCGGGACAGGAGGTACATGCCGAGGGTGGACAGGGCACCGCCGATGACGGGGAAGACCTTGTAGCGGCCGGTGTGGCTGATGAGCTGGCCGGAGGCGACGGAGGCGAGGACGACGCCGCCCATCATGGGGAGCATCATCAGCCCGGACTCGGTGGCGCTGGCGCCCTCGACCATCTGGAGGAAGGTCGGCAGATAGCTGGCCGCGCCGAACAGGGCGACGCCGACGACCATACCGATGAGCCCGCTGAGGTTGAACACGGAGTCGCGGAACAGCCGGAGCGGGATGAGGGGTTCGGCCGCGTACTTCTCGGCGACGACGAACAGGGCGGCGCAGGCGAGCGCCCCGGCGCCGAGCCCGATGATGACGCGGTCGCCCCACGCGTACTCGGTGCCGCCCCAACTGGTCAGCAGGACCAGGCAGGTGGAGGCCCCGGCGAGCAACAGGGCGCCGGGCACGTCGAGTCGGGGCTTGGTTGCGGGCTTCGGGAGTTTGAGGACGACGGCGGTCACGGCGAGGGTGAGCAGGCCGAAGGGGACGTTGATGTAGAAGCACCAGCGCCAGGACAGGTGGTCGGTGAAGTAGCCGCCGAGCAGCGGGCCCGCGACGGAGGCGAGGCCGAACGCGGCGCCGATCAGCCCCATGTAGCGGCCGCGTTCGCGGGGCGGCACGATGTCGCCGATGATCGCCTGGACGCCGATCATGAGTCCGCCCGCGCCGACGCCCTGGACGGCGCGGAACGCGATGAGCTGGTCCATGCTCTGGGCGCGCCCGGCGAGTCCTGAGCCGATGACGAAGACGACGATGGCGAAGAGGAAGACGCCCTTGCGGCCGAAGAGGTCGCCGAGTTTGCCGTAGATCGGCAGGCCGATCGTGGAGGTCAGCAGGTAGGCGGTGATCGCCCAGGACATCTTGTCGAGGCCGTGCAGCTCGCCGACGATCTTCGGCAGCGCGGTGGCGACGATCATCTGCTCCAGCGCGGCGAGCAGCAGCGCGAGCATGAGGCCGACGAAGACCATCCGCACCCGGCTCGGGCTCAGTCCGTGCGCGGGCCGGGCGGCCGGGTCCGGGGCCCCTCCGGCGGGGTGCGGCTCGGGCGGGGCGTCCACCGGTCGCGGCTGCGGGGCGCTCACCCGCTCCCCGACGGCCTCGGTCACCAGTGTCGTCGTGCCCACCTGCTGCTCCCCTCGTCGCACTTGCGCCGCCCATTTCTCGCATTACGCGACAACAGGGGGCAAGCGAGACGGCGTGCGCCGGGGGCGGGCAGAAGTGACGTATGCGCCGGTAGGAGCCCTACGGCGTACAACGGGAGCGAAACAAGAACCACTCGAAACGGTGAGCGCCCGACCCGCTCTCGCGGGGCGGGCGCCGGTGCCTT
Source organism: Streptomyces sp. NPDC107550 (assembly GCF_055639095.1). Lineage (NCBI taxonomy): Bacteria > Bacillati > Actinomycetota > Actinomycetes > Kitasatosporales > Streptomycetaceae > Streptomyces > Streptomyces sp. NPDC107550. The sequence goes on along the minus strand of NZ_JBVKBC010000036.1, from coordinate 30,574 downwards.
CGCGGGTGAAGTCGCCCTCCGCGTCGGCTACTTCTCGACCCCGGGTCGGCTACTTCTCGGCCTCGCGTCGGCTACTTCTCGACCTCGGCGGCGAGGTTGGCGAGGACGGCGTCGTAGATGCGGCCGAGGCCCTTGGGGGCGAACGTCTTCTCGAAGAAGCCGCCGATGCCGCCCGCGCCGTTCCACACGGTCGTCACGACGACGCGGGAGCGGCCCTCGCCGGCGGGGGTGACGCGCCAGGTGGTGACCATCGAGGAGTTGCGGTCCTTCTCTACCAGCTCGCCGTCGGTGGGCTCGGTGACGTCGAGGAGGCAGTCGCGTACGCGCTTGCTGGTGGCCTGGAGCTTCCAGTGGACGAGGGTGCCCTCGCCGTCGCCGCCCTCGCGGACCTCGTACTCGCTGAAGTGCTCGGGCAGCAGCTTCGCGCGCGTTCCGCTGTAGTCGGCGAGGGCGTCGAACACATCGTCCGGCTTCGCGGCGACGACCCGCTCCGTGGTGGCCTCGACCTGCGCCATGACTCTTCCTCCAGCACTTGGTTCTTCAGGGGTCCGCCTGCGGAGATCGCCTTCGTCACGCGCGGGCGCCGCCCCGGGGCTGCGCCAAGCCAACCACCCCCGGGTGCGGCCTCCAAATCCGGGGTCCCGGGAACGGGCGCGCACGATCAAGGGAACATCTGTTCTATTCTGGGTCCAGTGCTAGCGAGGAGGCGTCATGCGCTGGGAGAACCTCACGGACCCCACGGGCCCCACGGCCCCGACCGACGACCGGGTCGAACACGGCCGGGCCGCCGACGCCGCGCTGTTCGGGGCCGACGCGGTGGTGCGCCGCACCATCGACACGCCCGAGTTCCGTGGCGTGACGTTCCACGAGATCCGGGCCCGCTCGATCGTCAACCGGGTGCCGGGCGCGTCCCGCATGCCGTTCGAGTGGACCGTCAACCCCTACCGGGGCTGCACGCACGCGTGCGTGTACTGCTTCGCCCGCAACACCCACCGCTACCTCGACCTCGACACCGGCCTCGGCTTCGACAGCCAGATCGTGGTGAAGGTGAACGCGCCGAGCCTGCTCCGCGCCCACCTCGGCTCCCGGCGCTGGCACGGCGAGCACATCGCCATGGGCACCAACGTCGACTGCTACCAGCGGGCCGAGGGCCGCTACCGGCTGATGCCCGGCATCATCGAGGCGCTGCGCGACTACGCGAACCCGTTCAGCATCCTCACCAAGGGCACCCTGATCCTGCGCGACCTCGATCTGCTGCGGCAGGCCGCCGACGTCACCGATGTCGGGATCTCCGTGTCGGTCGGCTTCGTCGACCAGGAGCTGTGGCGCACGGTCGAGCCGGGCACCCCCGCCCCCGAGCGCCGCCTCGACGTCGTACGGGCCCTGAGCGACGCGGGCATCGGGTGCGGGGTGCTGATGGCTCCGGTGATCCCCTTCCTCGGCGACCGCCCCGAGCAACTGCGGGCGACCGTGGCGGCCGTCGCGCGCGCCGGGGCGACCTCGGTGACGCCGCTCGTGCTGCATCTGCGGCCGGGCGCGCGAGTGGTTCATGAGCTGGCTCGCGCGCACCCACCCCCACCTCGTACGCCGGTACGAGCGGCTGTACGCGGAGGGGGCCTACGCGCCGAAGTGGTACCAGCGCCGGGTGACCCGCCAGGTGCACGAGCTGGCGGAGGAGTTCGGCATCGGGCCCTCGCGGGCAGCGGGGTTCCGCGCGCCGCGCGTCCCCGAGCAGCGCGGCGCGCCCCGGCCGGCCGAACCGACCCAACTGACGCTCATGTGACCGTGGCCCGGGGCCGCGCGTCGGACGGAGCGGAGCCGCCGCCTCACGTACGCGGCCGGGCCTGCGGCCTCAGTGGAGGCTGCCGAGCCGGGTCCTGTCGAACGGGGTGAGGGCGTCGACCTGCCCGCCGAGGACCTTGCGCAGCCACTCCGGGTCCCCGAGCAGCGCCCGGCCGACCGCCACGAGGTCGAACTCGTCGCGCTCCATGCGGTCGAGCAGCTCGCCGATGTCGGTGACCGCGGCCTGCGCCCCCTGGAACACGTCCAGGAACTCGTTGCTCAGGCCCACCGAGCCGACGCTGATGGCCGGCTTGCCGGAGAGCTTCTTGGCCCAGCCCGCGAGGTTGAGGTCGAAGCCCTCGAACTCGGGGAGGTGGAAGCGCCGGGTGGAGCAGTGGAAGGCGTCGGCGCCCGCGTCGACCAGGAGCCCCAGCATGGTCTGGAGTTCCTGCGGGGTCTCGGCGACCCGCGCCTGGTAGTGGTTCAGCTTCCACTGGGAGAACCGGAAGGAGATCGGGAAGTCCTCCGAGACGCTGTCGCGGCAGGCGGCGACGATCTGGGCGGCGAAGCGGGTGCGGCCGGCGATGTCACCGCCGTAGGCGTCGGTGCGCCGGTTGGTGAAGGCCCACAGGAACTGGTCGATGAGATAGCCGTGTCCGGCGTGGATCTCTATCCCGTCGAAGCCCAGCGACTCGGCGGCCGCGGCGGCGGTGGCGTAGGCGGCGACGACGTTGTCGATGTCCGCCTGGTTCATCTCCTTGCCCGACTGCGAGCCGTCCAGGGCGATGCCCGAGGGGCCGACCCGGGGGGCGTCGGGGACCGGCGGGGCGCCCGCCGCGCGCTCCATGCCGACGTGCCAGAGCTGCGGCATGATCCGGCCGCCCGCCTCGTGGACGGCCTCGGCGACGGCCGCCCAGCCGGCCAGCGCCTCGTCGCCGTGGAACCGGGGGACGCGGTCGCTGCTGCCCGCCGAGTCGTGGCCGACGTAGGTGCCCTCGGTGATGATCAGGCCGACCCCGGCCGCCGCCCGCCGGGCGTAGTACCGGGCGACGTCCTCGCCGGGCACTCCCCCGGGCGAGAACTCGCGGGTCATCGGGGCCATCACGACCCGGTTGGGCAGGGTGAGACCTCCCAGGGAGAACGGACGGTCCAGGACGTCCCTGGCACGGTCGACGGAGTACTTGGGCATCGGTGTTCGCCTTCGGATAGGGGCCGGCCGCACGGCGACGGGGGATGTGTCGTGCGGCCGGCTGCTTGGGTGGGCGGGGGCGAGGCGGAGCGGGGCCGCGCTCAGTCCCCCGAAGAGGCGCGGGCGGAGTCCTTCCCGGCCTCGGTCGAGGCGGCGCGGGCGGAGTCCTTCCCGGCCTCGGTTTCGGTCCCGATGTCCGGCGGTCCCGCGGGGGCCGGGATCAGGGGCGGCGTCGCGCGGACGAACCAGGCCGCCCCGAACGCGAGCGCGGACACGACGGCCGCGCCGAGCAGTACGCCGTGCAGACCGCTGCTGACGGCGTCCTTGACCGCGTCACGGGTGGCGGCCGTCATGTCCTTCAGCTGCGCCGGGGTGAGCGCGCCGCCCGCGGTGAGCCGCTGCTGCGCGGCGGAGCCAAGACGCTCGGTCAGCACCTCGCTCATACGGCTGCTCTGCAACGCGCCGAGCAGGGCGACGCCGAGGGAGCCGCCGATGGTGCGCACCAGGGTGACGGTGCCGGTGGCCGCGCCCATGTCGCGCAGGTCCGCGTTGTTCATGGTGGCGACCATGGTGGCCTGGATCAGCGCGCCGATCCCCACCCCGATGACCAGGGTGTACGCGGAGGCCGCGGCGAGCGGGGTGTCGGTGCCGAGCAGGAGCAGCACCAGCGCGCCGGCGAGGGCGGTCCCGCCGCCGGCGAGCGCCACGACGCGGTCCATGCCGCCGCGGTCCATGAGCCGCCCGGTCGCCAGCTGGGCCGTCAGCATGCCGAACATGAGCGGCAGGATGAGCAGGCCGCTGGCCGTGGACGACGAGCCCTGGACGAACTGCATGTACTGCGGAAGGTAGTTGACGACGGAGAAGAGGACCGCGCCGGCGAGGAAGCTGAGGATCTGGGCGAGGGTGAAGTCCCGGCGGGCGAACAGCCGGGGCGGCGTGACGGGTTCGGCGGCGCGCAGTTCCACGCGTACGAACCAGGCCAGGGCGAGGACCACGACCACGGCGAGGACGGCGATCTGCCAGGACGTCCACGCGTAGGTGGTGCCGGCCCAGCCCGCGAGGAGGGTGAGGGCCAGGATGCCGGTGGTGAGCAGGGCCGTGCCGAGCCAGTCGATGCGGCCCGTGACGCGGGCGGGGGGCAGCCGGACGCCCTTGGTGATCGCCAGGAGCGCGGCGAGTCCGATGGGCACGTTGACGTAGAACGCCCAGCGCCAGCTCATGTAGTCGGTGATGAACCCGCCGAGCAGGGGGCCGCCGACGAACGCGACCGGCATCATGACGCCGACCATCGACTGGATGCGGCCGCGGTCCTGCGCGGGCACGACCACGCCGATGACCGAGAGCGCGCCGACCATCAGGCCGCCCGCGCCGAGGCCCTGGAGGCCGCGGAACGCGATGAGTTGCCCCATGCTCTGCGCGAGGCCGCACGCGACCGTGCCGACCAGGAACAGGGTGACGGAGCTGAGGCAGGCGCCCTTGCGCCCGTACAGGTCCCCGAGCTTGCCCCACACGGGGGTGGACGCGGCCATGGTGAGCAGGTAGGCGGTCACCGCCCACGAGAAGTGTTCGAGGCCGCCGAGGTCGCCGACGATCGTGGGGAGCGCCGTGCTGACGAGCTGTCCGTCGAGGGTCGCCAGGAAGATGCTGAGCATCAGCCCGAAGACGCCGAGGCGGGGCAGGCCGGGCCGGTCGGGTGCGGGAGTGTCGGTTGCGGGGTCGTTCATCGCTGCCCCCAGGGCACGAGTGGAGGGATGTCAGACGGCGTAGGGGCGGGCCTGCCGGGCGGCGCGCAGGGACTGGCCCCACCAGGTGAGCTGGTCGAGCATGGCCTTGGCCGCGACATCGCTCGCGGGGTCGCTCGGCTTGCCGTCGGCGCCGAAGAGTTCGCCGTAGTTGTGGAAGCTGACGGTGTTGCGGATCGTGACCGCGTGCACCTCGGCGAGGACGACACGGAGCTGTTCGACGGCGCGCAGGCCGCCGGCGATGCCGCCGTAGGAGACGAAGCCGACCGGCTTGGCGTGCCACTGCTCGTTGTGCCAGTCGATGGCGTTCTTCAGGGGCGCGGGGAAGCTGTGGTTGTACTCGGGCGTGACGATCACGAAGGCGTCGGCGTCGGCCAGGCGCGGGGTGACCGCGCCGAGCAGGGAGACGACCTCGTCGCTGGGGGGCTGCCCGAACGCCGGGAAGACGGTGGGCAGGGGCGTGTCGACGAGGTCGATCACGTCGGCCTCCATGTCCTCGCGCTCATTGATGTGTCCGGTGATCCAGTCCGCGACGACCGGGCCGAACCGCCCGTCCCGGGTGCTGCCGATGATCACCGCGATGCGCAGGGTCTCGTCCGTCGCGTCGGCCATGGGGGGCTCCTCGTTTGTGTACGCCGTATCTCTTTCTCGTACAACGTACACAGCCGGGTGTACGTTGTCTACTCCTGATACGATGTACACAGCACTGTCCGTCGGAAGGAAACCGAAGCGATGACCGCCCGGGAGAGACAAGCAGCGAGCGACGGCAAGGACCACGTCTCCGTGTGGGAGCGGCTGGAGCGGCCGGCGCCCACCCCGCGCACGGTCCTGGCCCCCCTGCGGATCGCCAAGGCCGCCGTCGCCATCGCGGACGCGGAGGGCCTCGACGCGGTCACCATGCGCCGCCTCGCCACCGAGCTGGGCGTCGCCCCCATGGCCGCCTACCGCTATGTCACCGGCAAGGACGAACTCCTTGAGCTGATGGTCGACTTCGTCTACGCGGAGCTGGAGCTGCCGGACGCCGAGGAGGACTGGCGCACGAGTCTGCGGTCGGTCGCCGTGCGCATAAGGGAGGTCCTGCTGCGGCACTCGTGGGTGACGCGGGCGACATGGTGCGCGCCGACCCCGAACCAGCTGGCCGTGACCGAGGCCGGCCTCGCCGCGCTCGACGGCCTCGGCCTCGACGCGGACGACGCCATGGCGGTCTACAACACGCTCATGTCGTATGTGCACGGCGCGGTGGACTCGGAGATCGGGCTCACGCAGATGCTGCGCGTGCGCGGCTGGTCCAACCGCGAGGAGGCGCGCGCCGGGCTCGCCTCCCAGATGTCCTGGCTGATGGACACCGGCCGGTACCCGATGTACGCGCGCTACATGACCGAGGCCCGGCGCAAGGACGACCCGCAGTGGCAGTTCGAGGCCGGCCTCGACGCCGTCCTCGACGGCATCGCCGCGCGCCTGGCGATCTGAGGCGGCCCCGGCGGCGGGAACCGCCGCTTCCGCCCGCGACGACATCACGAGGACAAGCCCGTCCGGAAAAGCGAAGGCCCGCTACAGAGAAATTACATGTAGCGGGCCTTCGCTTGTCCGTCGTTGAATCCAGGAAATAGATTCGCCGCACTGAGAAGCGGTGGGGGAAATGACGCACGGATTCAAGGACGACACGCATACCGACCGTACGACGACCATGGGACCGACGGAGTGCGAGGGCGCCGCCTGCCGGCGCAGCGCCGCCGCCGGACGGACCCCGGAGCTGGCCGTCGCCGGCAGCCGGCTCTGCCCGAACTGCCGGCTCCGGCTCACCCACGACCTGCGGCGGCTGCCGCGTCTGCACGAGGAGTGCGGGCAGTTGCTCACCGGCGCGGACCGCCCCCGCGACCGGACCTCCGGCGGTGGCTCCATGCCGGGGCTGCCCTTCAACACGGCGGCCTCCGAGGCCCGTTCGGCGATCACCGGGACGCTGCGCTCATGGGCCGCGCTGGTGGTCGAGGAGCGGCGCGTCGGCGCCCCCGGGGACAGCCCGGCGCGGATCGCGGACTTCCTGCTGCTGCACGGCGCCTGGCTGCACACGCACCGGGCCGCCGGTGAGTTGTCCGTCGAGGTGGCGCGGTGTGTCCGCGCGGCCCGCCGGGTCATCGACCCGGCTCCCAGGCGCCGTGTCCCGGTCGGCGACTGCGTCGCGCCGGGCTGTGCCGGCACGCTCACGGCGGCCGTCAGGACCGGCGGCGCCGGGCCCGAGGTCGAGGTCTCCTGCGACGCGGAGCCCGCGCACCGCTGGTCCGGGCAGGAGTGGCTGCGGCGCGACGGACGGCCCGAGCCTGAGCCCGCGCGGTCCGCGGTGCGCTGGATGAGCGCCCGGGACATCGCGGCGCTGTGGGGCGTCGCGCCGGGCAGCGTCTACCGGCGCGCCAGCGAGGACCGGTGGCGCCGCCGCGCGGTGGGCGGCCGGACCTACTACCACGAGCAGGATGTCCACGCGTCGGCCAGAACCCGCGCCTGACGGGCGCCACGACAACCTCGCACTCACGGCTCCACCAGGGCGGACCAGCCCCGGTGGGGCCTTTTTCGGCACTGGCGTGAATTCGTGATTTAACAAGGTTCTGACTCAAGCATGTCGTTGTACTGGAATACGGGTATTGACATCCGCCGGGATTCCGAAGAAGCTTCTCATTAGCTTCCGCAGAACTGTGCCGCTCACCCGGCACGGACGTCATCGCGGAAAAGCTTGAAGCGGCGCACCGAAGTCATATTCCGGTGTGCCGCTTCGTCGTTCCCACCCTTTCGACGCCCGGAGGACACATCCATGGACGCTTCCGTCATCGTCGCCGGCGCGGGTCCCACGGGACTCATGCTCGCCGGGGAGCTACGGCTCGCGGGAGTCGACGTCATCGTGCTGGACCGGCTCCGGGAGCGCACCGGTGAGTCCCGCGGCCTCGGCTTCACGACCCGGACGATGGAGGTCTTCGACCAGCGCGGGCTGCTGCACCGCTTCGGCGACATGGGCACCAGCAACGCCGGCCACTTCGGCGGGCTGCCGGTGAACTTCGGCGTCCTCGACAGCATCCACCAGGCGGCCAAGACCGTGCCGCAGTCCGACACCGAGACCATGCTCGAAGGCTGGGTGCGCGAGCTGGGCGCGGACCTGCGGCGCGGCCACGAGCTGATCACCCTGCGCGATCACGGCGACCATGTCGAGGTCGAGGTGCGCGGTCCCGACGGCGAGGAGACCCGGCTGACGGCTTCCTACCTCGTGGGCTGCGACGGCGGCCGCAGCACCGTACGCAAGGCCGCCGGGTTCGACTTCCCCGGCACCGCGGCGACGATGGAGATGTTCCTGGCGGACATCAAGGGCGTCGACCTGAAGCCCCGGCTGATCGGCGAGACGTACTCCGGCGGCATGGTCATGTGCGGCCCGCTCGGCGACCGCGGGGTCACCCGCATCATCGTCTGCGAACGCGGCACGCCCGCCCGCCGGCGCACCGAGCCGCCCGCGTACGCCGAGGTGGCCGCGGCCTGGCAGCGGATCACCGGCATCGACATCTCGCACGCCGAGCACGAGTGGGTCAGCGCGTTCGGCGACGCGACCCGGCTCGCCACCGAGTACCGGCGCGGCCGGGTGCTGCTCGCCGGCGACGCCGCGCACATCCACCTCCCGGCGGGCGGCCAGGGCATGAACACCGGCATCCAGGACGCCCTGAACCTCGGCTGGAAGCTGGCCGCCGTGGTCCGCGCCACCGCGCCCGAGACCCTGCTCGACACCTACCACGGCGAACGGCACGCGGTGGGCGAGCGGCTGATGATGAACACCCGGGCGCAGGGCCTGCTCTTCCTCAGCGGCGACGAGGTCCAGCCGCTGCGCGACGTGCTGGCGGAGCTGATCCGGTACGAGGAGGTCAGCCGCCACCTCGCCGGCATGGTCAGCGGACTGGAGATCCGCTACGACGTCGGCCCCGGCCGCCACCCCCTGCTGGGGCTGCGGATGCCGCACCTGGAACTGGTCGGCGACCGGCGCAAGACCAACAGCACCGAACTGCTGCGCGCGGGGCGGGGCGTGCTGCTCGACCTGGAGGACAACGCCGTCCTGCGCGAGCGCGCGGCCGGCTGGTCGGACCGCGTGGACCTCGTCACCGCGGAGCCGCACGGCGTGCAGGACGGCAGCCCGCTCTCGGGCACGTCGGCGGTGCTGGTCCGCCCGGACGGCCACGTGGCCTGGGCCGCGCCGGGCAGCCACCACGACCTGCCCATGGCACTGGAGCGCTGGTTCGGCCCGTCCCGGATACAGCAGGCCTGACAAGGAGAGACGTATGCACAGCACACTGATCGTGGCCCGGATGGAATCGCAGTCGGCCGCCGACGTCGCCCGCCTCTTCGGCGAGTTCGACGGCACGGACATGCCGGACCTGATGGGCACGCGGCGCCGGCAGCTCTTCGCCTACCGGGGCCTCTACTTCCATCTCCAGGACTTCGACTCCGAGGACGGCGGCGAGCGCATACAGCAGGCGCGTACGGACCCGCGGTTCGTCGGCATCAGCGACGACCTCAAGCCCTTCATCACCGCCTACGACCCCGCCACCTGGCGCTCCCCCGCCGACGCCATGGCGCAGCGCTTCTACCACTGGACCGCCCGATGAGCGGGGCGGGGGGCAGGCGGGTCGTGATCACCGGCCTCGGCGTGACCGCGCCGGGCGGCGTCGGCGCCAAGGACTTCTGGAGCCTGCTGGCCGACGGGCGCACCGCGACCCGCCGCATCAGCTTCTTCGACCCGGCGCCGTTCCGCTCGCAGGTCGCCGCCGAGGTCGACTTCGACGCCGAACTGATGGGCCTCGGCGCCCAAGAGATCCGGCGCATGGACCGGGCCGCGCAGTTCGCCGTGGTCACCGCGCGCGAGGCGGTCGCGGACAGCGGGCTCGCGTTCGACGCCCTGGACCCGCACCGGACCGGCGTGACCATCGGCAGCGCGGTCGGCGCGACGATGGGGCTCGACGAGGAGTACCGGACCGTCAGCGACAGCGGACGACTCGAACTGGTCGACCACACGTACGCGGTCCCGCATCTGTACGACTACATGGTGCCCAGTTCCTTCGCCGCCGAGGTGGCCTGGGCGGTGGGCGCCGAAGGCCCCACCACCGTGGTCTCCACCGGCTGCACCTCGGGCCTCGACGCCGTGGGCTACGCCGCCGAGCTGATCCGCGAGGGGTCGGCCGACGTCATGGTGGCCGGCGCGGCGGACGCCCCGATCTCACCGATCACCGTGGCCTGCTTCGACGCGATCAAGGCCACCACCTCCCGCAACGACGACCCGGAGCACGCCTCCCGCCCCTTCGACGGGACGCGCAACGGCTTCGTGCTCGGCGAGGGTTCGGCGGTCTTCGTCCTGGAGGAGCTGGAGAGCGCCCGGCGGCGCGGCGCCCATGTGTACGCGGAGATCGCCGGGTACGCGACGCGCAGCAACGCATTCCACATGACGGGCCTGCGCCCCGACGGCCGGGAGATGGCCGAGGCGATCCGCGTCGCCCTCGACGAGGCCCGGCTCGCTCCGGAGGCCGTCGACTACGTCAACGCGCACGGCTCGGGCACCAAGCAGAACGACCGGCACGAGACCGCCGCGTTCAAGCGCAGCCTCGGCGCGCACGCGTACGCCGTGCCGGTCAGTTCCATCAAGTCGATGGTGGGGCACTCCCTGGGCGCGATCGGCTCGATCGAGATCGCGGCGAGCGTCCTGGCGATGGAGAACGACGTGGTGCCGCCGACCGCCAATCTGCACACCCCCGACCCCGAGTGCGACCTCGACTACGTACCGCGTACCGCGCGGGACTGGCGCACCGACACCGTGCTCTCCGTGGGCAGCGGCTTCGGCGGTTTCCAGAGCGCGATGGTGCTCGCCCGGCCCGAGCGGAGGGCGGCGTGAGCAGCTCTCGCGTACGGGTCGCCGTCACCGGCCTCGGCGTGGTCGCCCCCAACGGCCTCGGCACGGAGGCGTACTGGACGGCGACCCGCAAGGGGGTGAGCGGCATCGGCCGTGTCTCCCGTTTCGCCCCCGACGGGTACCCCGCCCAACTGGCCGGGGAGATCGGGGAGTTCGACGCGAAGGAGCATCTGCCGGGCCGGCTGCTGCCGCAGACCGACCGGATGACTCAGCTCGCACTCGTGGCCGCGGACTGGGCGTTCGAGGACGCCGCGGTGCGCCCCGAGGAGCTGCCCGAGTTCGAGATGGGTGTGATCACGGCCAGTTCGTCGGGCGGATTCGAGTTCGGTCAGCGCGAGTTGCAGGCGCTGTGGAGCCAGGGGAGCCGGTACGTCAGCGCGTACCAGTCGTTCGCCTGGTTCTACGCGGTCAACAGCGGCCAGATCTCCATCCGTAACGGCATGCGGGGTCCGAGCGGTGTGGTCGTCAGCGACCAGGCCGGCGGTCTCGACGCGGTCGCCCAGGCGCGCCGCCAGATCCGCAAGGGCACCCGGCTGGTGATGTCGGGGGCCGTGGACGCCTCGATCTGCCCGTGGGGCTGGGTCGCCCAGATGGCGAGCGGGCGGCTGAGCACGTCCGCCGATCCGGAGCGGGCCTATCTGCCCTTCGACGCGGGGGCGCGCGGCCATGTCTCCGGCGAGGGCGGCGCGCTGCTCGTCCTCGAGGAGCTGGAGCAGGCGCGGGCCCGGGGCGCGCGGCACGTGTACGGCGAGATCGCCGGATACGGGTCCACGCTCGACCCCCGGCCCGGCAGTGGGCGTCCGGCGGGGCTGCGCAAGGCGATCGACCTGGCGCTGGCCGACGCCGGGGCGGCGCCGGAAGAGATCGACGTGGTGTTCGCCGACGCGGCCGCCGTCCCCGAGCTCGACCGGACCGAGGCCGCGGCGGTCAACGACGTGTTCGGGGCCGGGGCGGTGCCGGTCACGGCGCCCAAGACGATGACCGGGCGGCTGTACTCGGGGGCGGCCCCGCTGGACCTGGCCGCCGCGTTCCTCGCCATGCGGGACGGGGTGATCCCGCCGTCCGTCGGCGTCACCCCGGCACCCGAGCACGGCCTCGACCTGGTCGTCGGCCAGGAGCGGCCCGCCACGGTGCGCTCCGCGCTGGTGCTCGCCCGCGGCCACGGCGGCTTCAACTCGGCGGTCGTGGTCCGCGCGGCCGACTAGGGCCTGTCCTTCGGATCATGCCGGGGTCGCGGGCCCTGGCACCGCACCTCGCGGCGTTGTCGTCGGTTGCCATGGCTCCGCCATGACGCCCTCCTCCGCCTTGCGATGCACGGCACCAGAGCCCGCTCCCTGATCCGGCCTGACCCGAAGGAAAGACCCTAGGACCTTCCTTCGGATCACGGTTCGCACGTACCCCCCATCGCAGCAACGAAGCAACGAAGCAACGAAAGGACAACTCCCCCATGGCCACACATGAGTTCACCCTCGACGATCTCAAGCGCATCCTGCGCGAGGGGGCCGGCGCGGACGAGAGCGTCGACCTCGACGGGGACATCATCGACACTGACTTCGAGTCGCTCGGCTACGAGTCCCTGGCGATGCTGGAGACCGGCGGCCGCATCGAGCGCGAGTTCGGCGTCACCCTCGACGACGACACGCTGACCGACGCCAAGACCCCGCGCGCGCTGATCGACACCGTCAACGCGCTGCTGGTGCCCGCCCAGGTCGGCTGAGCCACGCCCGCGTCCCGCCGCCGGCCCCCGTCGACGCCTTCGACGGGGGCCGGCGGCGCGCGCCGCCCGCTCCCCTCGCTTCCCCCCGCGCGCTTCGCGCCCCCACTTCCCGCAGGAGACAGACATGACGCAGCACAACCCGAAGGTCGCCCTCGTCACCGGGGCGACCAGCGGTATCGGCCTCGCCGTGACCAGGCTGCTGGCCGAGCAGGGCCACCGGGTGTTCGTGTGCGCCCGCACCGAGGAGAGCGTGACCCGTACGGTCAAGGAACTCCTCGACGAGGGCCTCGACGTGGACGGCGCCCCCTGCGACGTACGCTCCGCCGAGGACATACAGCGGTTCGTGCGGCAGGCGGTCGAGCGCTTCGGCCCCGTCGACGTGCTCGTCAACAACGCGGGCCGCTCCGGCGGCGGGGTCACCGCCGAGATCGCCGACGACCTGTGGCACGACGTCATCGCCACCAACCTCGACAGCGTCTTCCTGATGACGCGCGAGGTGCTCACCACGGGCGGCATGGCCGACAAGGACCGCGGCCGCATCATCAACATCGCCTCCACGGCCGGCAAGCAGGGCGTGGTGCTCGGCGCCCCCTACTCGGCGTCCAAGCACGGCGTCGTCGGCTTCACCAAGGCGCTCGGCAACGAGCTGGCGCCCACCGGCATCACCGTCAACGCGGTCTGCCCCGGCTATGTCGAGACGCCGATGGCGCAGCGCGTACGCCAGGGCTACGCGGCCGCGTACGACACCAGCGAGGACGCCATCCTGGAGAAGTTCCAGGCGAAGATCCCGCTCGGCCGCTACTCGACGCCCGAGGAGGTCGCGGGCCTGGTCGGCTATCTGGCGTCCGACACCGCCGCCTCCATCACCTCCCAGGCGCTGAACGTCTGCGGCGGCCTGGGCAACTTCTGAGCCGCGCGGCGGCTCCCCGGCCGCCGGTCACCCTGGGCAACTTCAGAGCCACGGAGGAGAGCACATCATGACGACCCGTCAGGTCGAGCACACCATCACGGTCGAGGCGCCGGCCGCCGCCGTCTACCGGCTGATCGCCGAGGTGGAGAACTGGCCGCGGATCTTCCCGCCCACCATCCACGTCGACCAGGTCGAGCGCGGCGCGGGCGAGGAGCGCATCCGGATCTGGGCCACCGCCAACGGCGAGCCCAAGAACTGGACTTCGCGCCGGACCCTGGACGCCGAGAACCTGCGGATCACGTTCCGGCAGGACGTCTCCACCCCGCCGGTCGCCGCCATGGGCGGCACGTGGATCATCGAGCCGCTGTCGGGGACGTCCTCGCGGGTGCGGCTGCTGCACGACTACCGGGCCGTCGACGACGACCCCGAGGGCCTGCGCTGGATCGACCAGGCCGTCGACAGCAACTCCCGCTCGGAGCTGGCCGCGCTGAAGACCAACGTCGAACTGGCCCACGCCTCCGAGGAGCTCACCTTCTCCTTCGAGGACACCGTGCAGATCGCCGGCGCCGCCAAGGACGCCTACGACTTCGTCAACGAGGCCGGGCTGTGGGCGGAACGGCTCCCGCACGTGGCGTCGGTCCGCTTCACGGAGGACTCCCCGGGCCTCCAGACCCTGGAGATGGACACCCGCGCCAAGGACGGCTCGACCCACACCACGAAGTCGTACCGGGTGGTCTTCCCGCACCACCGGATCGCGTACAAGCAGGTCACCCTGCCCGCGCTGATGACGCTGCACACCGGTCTGTGGACGTTCACGGAGAACGCCGACGGCGTCGCCGCCACCTCGCAGCACACCGTCGTCCTCAACACGGAGAACATCGCGGCGGTCCTCGGCCCGGACGCGACCGTCGCCGACGCGCGGGCGTACGTCCAGGGCGCGCTGAGCACCAACAGCCGCGCCACGCTCGGGCACGCCAAGACCTACGCCGAGAACAAGCGCTGACCGTGGCCGCGCCGGACACGGACGTGCTCGTCGTGGGCGCCGGACCGGTCGGCCTGCTGCTCGCCGGTGAGCTGCGCGCGGGCGGGGCGCGGGTGACGGTGCTGGAGCGGCGGGCCGAGCCCACCACCGAGTCGCGGGCGTCGATCCTGCACGCCCGCACCATGGAACTGCTGCACGAGCGGGGCCTGACCGAACGGCTCGGGCCGCCGCCGGACGCCGGGCCCGGCCATTTCGGCGGCATTCCCCTCGATCTGGCCGACGCGGGCGACAGCGCGTACGCCGGCCAGTGGAAGGCGCCGCAGACCCGCGTCGAGGCCGTCCTCGGCGCCTGGGCGACCGGGCTCGGCGCTCAGGTGCGGCGCGGGCACACGGTGACGGCGCTGGCCGAGGCGCCCGACCGGGTCCATGTCGTCGCCACCACACCGGCGGGCGGGCGGCTGCGGCTGACCGCCGCGTACGTCGTGGGCTGCGACGGCGAGGACAGCGACGTACGGCGGCTGGCCGGCTTCGCGTTCCCCGGCGCCGGCCCCACCAAGGAGCTGCTGCGCGCGGATCTGCGGGGCGTCGAGCTGCGGGAGCGGCGCTTCGAGCGGCACCCGCGCGGGGTGGCCAACGCGCGGCGCGGGCCGGACGGCGTCACCCGGATCATGGTGCACGCGTTCGGCCGGACGCCCGGTCCGGCGCGGACCCCGTCCTTCGACGAGGTCCGCGCGGTGTGGGCGGACGTCACCGGCGAGGACCTCGGCGGCGCCGAGCCCATCTGGCTCAACGCGTTCCACAACGCCCGCCGCCAGGTGGCCCGTTACCGCGTCGGGCGCGTCTTCCTCGCCGGGGACGCCGCCCATGTGCAGTTGCCGGTGGGCGGGCAGGCGCTCAACCTCGGCCTCCAGGACGCGGCGGACCTCGGCGGGAAGCTCGCCGCCCATCTCACCGGCCGGGCCGGTGAGGAACTGCTCGACACGTATCACGCCGTGCGCCACCCGGTGGGCGCCCGCGTGCTCGGCAACATCGAGGCGCAGGCGCAGCTGCTGTTCGGCGAGCCCGAGGTGGACGGCGTGCGGGCGGTGTTCCGCGAACTGCTCGGCATCCCGGCGGCCCGCCGCCATCTCGCCGCGATGATCAGCGGGCTCGACGGCGGCGGCCCCGCCGCGGCGGCGCAGACCGGCACCCGCGTACCGCACGACACGCACGCCCCGATCGACACGCACGGCCCGCACGGCACCCACGTACCCCACGTACCCCATCGTCAGCACACGACGCACAGGAGACTCACCATGGGCAAGCTGACCGGAAAGACCGCGCTCGTCACCGGTTCCAGCCGCGGCATCGGACGGGCCACGGCGATCCGGCTGGCCCGCGAAGGCGCCCTCGTCGCGGTGCACTGCTCCCGCAACCGGGAGGCCGCCGACGAGACCGTCGCCGCCATCGAGAAGGAGGGCGGCCGGGGCTTCCCGGTCCTGGCCGAGCTGGGTGTGCCCGGCGACGTCCACGAGCTGTTCCTCGCCCTGGAGCGGGAGTTGAAGGAGCGCACCGGCTCCGCCACGCTCGACATCCTCGTCAACAACGCGGGCGTCATGGGCGGTGTGGCCCCCGAGGACCTGACGCCCGAGGCGTTCGACCGCCTCTTCGCCGTCAACGCCAAGGCGCCGTACTTCCTCGTGCAGCGCGCGCTGGACAACCTCCCCGACGGCGGCCGGATCATCAACATCTCCTCCGGCCTGACCCGCGTCGCCAACCCGCAGGAGGTGGCGTACGCGATGACGAAGGGCGCCATCGACCAGCTCACCCTGCACTTCGCCAAGCACCTCGGCCCCCGGAACATCACCGTGAACAGCGTGGGCCCCGGCATCACCGACAACGGCACCCCGGTCTTCGACGACCCGGAGGCGGTGGCGGCCATGGCGAACTACTCGGTGTTCGGCCGGGTCGGCGAGACGCGGGACATCGCCGACGTGGTGGCGTTCCTCGCCTCCGACGACTCCCGCTGGCTCACCGGCTCCTATCTGGACGCCAGCGGCGGCACGCTGCTCGGCTGAGCGGGCGGACGGCCGAGCCGATGACGACGCTCTCCTCCACCTCCCCGCCCCGCGCCGGCGCCGGGCGGCGGGCCCTGCTCTTCGTGCTCGCCGGCAACATGCTGATCGACGCGCTCGAAGTCTCCGTCATGCTGGTCGCCCTGCCGGCGATGGGACGTGACCTCGGGCTCTCGACGCTCGGCGGCCAGTGGGTGATGAGCGGCTTCGCCGCCGGTTTCGCGGCCCTGCTGCTGCTCGGACCCCGGCTCGTCGCCCGGTTCGGCAGGCGGCGCGTGTACCTGGCCGCGCTGCCGGTGTTCATCCTCGCCTCGGTCGCCGGCGGCCTCGCCCACGGCGGCGCCCTGCTGGTCGCCACCCGGGTGGTCAAGGGCATGTGCGCGGCACTGACCGCGCCCACCGGACTGGCGATCATC
The DNA here is from genome assembly GCF_055639095.1 of Streptomyces sp. NPDC107550. Lineage (NCBI taxonomy): Bacteria > Bacillati > Actinomycetota > Actinomycetes > Kitasatosporales > Streptomycetaceae > Streptomyces > Streptomyces sp. NPDC107550. The sequence goes on along the minus strand of NZ_JBVKBC010000036.1, from coordinate 13,856 downwards.
AGCACCACGTTCCGCCCGGGTGCCGCACAGCGCCGGGCGGTGTCGGTCTACTCCCTGTTCGGCGCGGCCGGGTTCACCGCCGGTCTGCTCTGCTCGGGGGCGCTGACCGCACTGAGCTGGCGCTGGAACCCGGTGTTCCCCGCCCCCGTCGCCCTGCTGCTGCTGGTGGCCGGCGCCCGGCTCATCCCGCGCGACACCGCTCCGGCGCCCGCGACACCGCTCGGGGCGACTTTGGCACGGCTGCGGCACAACGCGCCGTTCCTGCGCTCGGCCCTGTGCGCGGCGACGCTCAACGGCACGTATCTGGGCCTGCTGATGCTGCTCAGCCACCGGCTGCACGAGCAGTGGGGGTGGGACGCCTGGCGCACGGCGCTCGCGTTCCTCCCGGCGTGCGTGCCGCTGGCGTTCGCGCTGCCCTTCGCCGGCCGGATGGTGGCGCGCTTCGGCACCGAGCGGCTGATCAGGGCCGGGAGCGGTGCCGCGGCGCTCGGCTGCGGGACCGCCCTGCTGACCGGGGCGCCCACCGCGTACGTCACGGGCGTGCTGCCCGCGCTGCTTCTCGTGGAGGCCGGCTTCGTGCTGTCCTTCGCGGCTCTCAACCTCCAGGCCACGGCGGGGATCGCGGCCGGGGAGCGGGCCGGCGCGGTGCCGGTCTACCAGACGGCCGTGCAGCTCGGGGCGGTGCTCGCGCTGCCGGCGACGGCCGTGTTCCTCGGCGGCGGCTACCGGGGCGCCCTCGCGTTCTTGACAGCCCTGTCGGTGACGGGCGCACTCGTCGCCTGCACGGCCCGCCCCGGCGCTCGCGGCGCCACGCCCTGACGGCACGGTTCCGCACGCACCCCGGTTCCTCCCCCATCGGCGCGCCCCGGCGCACTCGAATCCGAACGGAGTCTCAACGATGCGTGTCCTGTTCACCATCTTCCCGGCGACGGCACACCTGTATCCCGTCGTCCCGCTGGCCTGGGCGCTGCAGAGCGCCGGGCACGAGGTCGTCGTGGCGAGCCACGCGGGCGTCGTGGACCCGGGGGTGATCACGAACATCGGCGCGGCCGGGCTCACGGCCGTCCCGCTCGGTTCGCCGGAGGAACTGCCGGAGGCCCTGAGCAAGAACACCGGGGACAGCGCGCCGAACCGTCCCTCGCTCGCCTTCGACGCGTTCGAGCCGGAGGAGTCGCAGAGCTGGCGGACGGCGCGCGCGATCCTCACCGGCATGTTCCGGATGCACTACCCCGAGCCCGCGGAGCCGGGCGGCCGCAGGCCCGTCCTGGACAACCTCGTCGACTTCGCCCGCGCCTGGCAGCCCGATCTGGTGCTGTGGGACCCGCTGATGTTCCCCGCGCCGGTGGCCGCGCGTGTCACCGGCGCCGCGCACGCCCGGCTGGTGTGGGGCACGGACAACATCGCCCTCATCCACGAACGGACCAAGCGCGAACTGGCCGACCCGGAAGCCGAGTTGACCGAGCACCCGTGGGCGGGCTGGTACGGGCCGATCCTGGAGCAGTACGGTCTTGAGTTCAGCGACGAGATGCTGCTCGGGCAGTGGACCGTGGACCTGACCCAGTCCCGGATGCGGCTGCCGCTCGACCTCACGCACGTCCCGGTGCGCCGGGTCCCCTACACCGGCGCGGCCCCCCTGCCGGCCTGGCTGCACCACCAGCCGGAACGGCCGCGCGTGGTGCTCACCCTCGGGGTGAGCCGCCGCAAGCTGTTCGGCAAGTACAGCGGCTTCCCCATGCGCGAGTTCTTCGACTCCGTGTCGGCGCAGGACATCGAGGTCGTCGCCACCCTCAACGACGAGCAGCTCGCCGCGGTCGGCACCCTGCCCGACAACGTCCGCGCGGTCGAGTACGTGCCGCTCAACCAGGTCCTGCCGACCAGTTCGGCGGTCATCCACCACGGTGGGGGCGGCACGTTCGCCGCCGCCGTCCACTTCCAGGTGCCCCAGCTCGTCGTGCCGCTGCCGATGTGGGACGAGATGGTCACCGCCCGCTACGTGGAGGAGATGGGTGCGGGCCTGGTCGCCGACCCCGGCGCGCTGGACGTCGCGGGCCTGCACAAGCAGCTCGAACGGCTGCTCCAGGAGCCGTCGTTCTCGCTCGGCGCCCGCCGCCTGTACGACGAGATGCTCGCCGCGCCCGCGCCGAAGGACATCGTGCCTCTGCTGGAGCGCCTGACCGCCGAGCGCCGCTGACCGCGTGCCCGCGGCGCCGGAAAGGACCCACTCCCCGATGCGCGTACTGGTGATCACCACCCCAGTCCCGTCCCACTATCTCCCCCTGGTGCCCCTGCTGTGGGCGCTGCGGTCGGCCGGCCACGAGGTGACGGTGCTCTGCCAGCCCGATGTGGTGGGCGCGGTCCGGGCGTCCGGGCTCACCGCCGTCGCGGTGGGCGAGCCGTTCGACGTCGACGCCATGCTGCTGCGGGGCCTGCCCGCCGGGCAGCGGCCCCTCCAGGCCCGGCCCCGGCCCGCGCCCGAGGTGCTCGGCGGCTACGGCAGGCTGTGGTGGGCGCACGCCACGGCCCACCTCGACCGCTACAGCGCCCTCGCCGACGCGTACGGCCCCGACCTGATCGTCGCCGACCCGCTGGAGTACTGCTCCCTGCTCATCGGCGCCCGGCGGGGTGTGCCGGTGGTGCATCACCGGTGGACGGTGGACGCGATCTCCGGACCCGCCCGCCGTTTCGTACGCGCCGACGCTCCCGCGCCCACGCAGGGCCCCGGCCCGTCCGGGGCGCCGGACCCCGCAGGCCTGCCCGACCCGGCCGTGCTGCTCGACCCGAGCCCGCCGGGCCTGCGGATCCCGGGCGGCGACGCGGGCGTGCCGATCCGGTACGTGCCCTACAGCGGGGGCGCCGAGACGCCGGCCTGGGTGCGGGCGGACCCGGGCCCGGGCGCCGGGCGGCGGCGCGTCGCCGTCTCGCTCGGCAACACCCCGTCCCTGCACGGCGAGCCGTTCATCCGGGGTCTGCTGCACGCCCTCGCCGCCCGCCCTGACACCGAACTCCTCGTCACGCTGCCGCCGGCGTACCGCGCGGGCGTCGGCACGCTGCCGGAGAACGTGCGCGTCGTCGATCCGCTGCCCCTGCACCTGTTCCTCGGGACCTGCGACGCGATGGTCCACCACGGCGGCGCGGGTACGGCGATGACCGCGACCGCGTTCGGGCTCCCGCAGTTGGTGCTGCCGCAGTTGGCGGACCACTTCCCCCTGGCCGACCGGCTCACCGCGGCCGGCGCCGCGCTGGCCTTCGAGACCCCGGAGCAGCAGGACGACGCGCGGCTCGTCGGCCTGGCCCTGGACGAGCTGCTGTCCGACCCGCGCTACGCCGGATCGGCCCGGCGGCTCGGCGCGGAGATGGCGGCGATGCCGTCCCCCGCCGACGTGGCCGCCGATCTCGTACGACGGGCGCGGACGGCCACCGAACCGAGAGAGGCGAACGTGCCGTGCACATCGAGGAAATGACCATCCCCGGCACCTATCTGATCACTCCCGACCAGATCCCGGACGAGCGCGGGGCGTTCTACGAGTCCTGGCGCGGCGACCTGCTGGAGGAGGCGACCGGGGCCGCGTTCCAGCCCCGGCAGATCAACTACTCCGTCTCCCGGCGGCACACCCTGCGCGGCATCCACAGCGTGCGCATACCCCCCGGGCAGGCCAAATACATCACCTGCGTGCGGGGGGTGCTGCGCGACATCGTCGTGGACCTGCGCGTCGGCTCCCCCACCTTCGGCGAGCACCAGGTCAACGAGATCGACGCGGACTCCGGCCGGTCCCTCTACGTCCCCGAGGGCGTGGGCCACGGCTTCCTCGCGCTCACCGACGACGCCTGCATCTGCTACGTCGTCTCCTCCGCGTACGTGCCGGGCACGCAGATCGACATCAACCCGTTCGACCCGGATCTCGCGCTGCCCTGGAACTGCCCCGAAGCACCCCTCATCTCGGACAAGGACGCGAAGGCGCCGACCGTGGCCGAGGCCGTACAGGCAGGTCTCCTGCCCCGATTCAGCAAGGCGGGAACAGCGTGAGAATGCTCTTCGTGGCGGCGGGCAGCCCGGCGACGGTCTTCGCCCTCGCGCCGCTGGCCACCGCCGCCCGCAACGCGGGCCACCAGGTCGTCATGGCCGCGAACGACGACATGGTCCCGGTCATCACCGCGTCGGGCCTGCCCGGCGTCGCCACCACCGAGCTGCCGATCCGGCACTTCATCACCACGGACCGCGCCGGGCGGCCCGAGGAGATCCCCTCCGACCCGGCCGAGCAGGCCCTCTTCACCGGGCGCTGGTTCGCCCGCATGGCCGCGTCCAGCCTCCCCCGGATGCTGGAGTTCTGCCGTGCCTGGCGGCCCGAGCTGATCGTCGGCGGCACGATGAGCTACGTCGCCCCGCTGCTCGCCCTGCACCTGGGCGTGCCGCATGTGCGCCAGACCTGGGACGCCATCGAGGCCGACGGCATCCATCCCGGCGCGGACGCCGAACTCCGCCCGGAACTGGCCGGGTTCGGGCTCGACCGGCTGCCCGACCCCGATGTCTTCGTCGACATCTGCCCGCCGAGCCTGCGACCCGCCGGCGCCGCCCCGGCCCGGCCGATGCGGTACGTCCCGGCCAACGCCCAGCGGCGCCTCGAACCCTGGATGTACGGCAGGGGCGAGCGGCGCCGCGTCCTCGTGACGTCCGGGAGCCGGGTCGCCAAGGAGAGCTACGACCACAACTTCGCCTTCCTGCGCGGTCTCGCCAAGGACGTCGCCGCGTGGGACGTCGAACTGATCGTCGCGGCGCCCGACTCGGTCGCCGACGCCCTGCGCGCGGACCTGCCCGGCGTCCGCGCCGGCTGGGTGCCGCTCGACGTGGTGGCGCCCACCTGCGACGCGCTCGTCCACCACGGGGGCGGTGTCTCCACCCTGACCGGGCTGAACGCCGGAATCCCCCAACTGCTCATCCCGCGCGGCGCCGTGCTGGAGAAGCCGGCCCGCCGCGTCGCCGATCACGGGGCCGCGATCACGCTGCTGCCCGGTGAGGACACCGCCGACGCGATCGCGGACGCCTGCCAGGAACTGCTGTCCAAGGACACCTACGGCGAACGGGCCCGCGACCTCTCCAGGGAGATCGCCGCCATGCCCTCGCCCGCGAGCGTGGTCGACACGCTCGTACCGGCATGAACACACGAACCGAGAGGACCTCTCGATGAAGGCTCTGGTGCTCGCCGGCGGATCTGGGACCCGCCTGCGGCCTTTCAGCTATTCCATGCCCAAACAACTCATCCCGATCGCCAACACCCCCGTGCTCGTGCATGTGTTGAACAGTGTCCGGGAGCTGGGGGTCACCGAGGTCGGCGTCATCGTCGGCAACCGCGGCCCCGAGATCGAGGCCGTCCTCGGCGACGGCGACCGGCTCGGCGTCCGCATCACCTACATCCCCCAGGACGCGCCGCGCGGCCTGGCCCACACCGTCTCCGTCGCCCGCGGCTTCCTCGGCGACGACGACTTCGTGATGTACCTCGGCGACAACATGCTGCCCGACGGCGTCACCGAGATCGGCGAGGAGTTCGCGCGCAGGCGCCCGGCCGCCCAGGTCGTCGTGCACAAGGTCCCCGACCCGCGCGCGTTCGGTGTCGCCGAACTCGGCCCCGACGGCGAGGTGCTGCGCCTGGTGGAGAAGCCGGCGCAGCCGCGCAGCGACATGGCCCTGATCGGGGTGTACTTCTTCACCGCCGCGATCCATGAGGCGGTGGCGTCCATCGCGCCCAGCGCCCGCGGCGAACTGGAGATCACCGACGCCGTCCAGTGGCTGGTCTCCTCCGGCGCCGACGTGCGCGCCAGCCTCTACGACGGCTACTGGAAGGACACCGGGCGGGTCGAGGACGTCCTGGAGTGCAACAACCACCTCCTGGACGGTCTGGCCCCGCGCGTCGAGGGACAGGTCGACGCCGACAGCGTCCTCGTCGGCCAGGTCGTGGTCGAGGCGGGGGCGCGCGTCGTGCGCTCGCGGATCGAGGGGCCCGCGCTCATCGGCGCGGGCACGGTCGTCCAGGACAGCCAGGTGGGCCCCTACACGTCCATCGGGCGCGACTGCGCGGTGACGGACAGCCGGCTCGAAGGCTCCATCGCGCTGGACGAGGCGTCGGTCACCGGCGTGCGCGGCCTGCGGGACTCGCTGATCGGGCGCGCCGCGTCCATCGGCACCACCGGCCAGGGCACGGGCCATCACTGCCTGGTCGTCGGAGATCACACCCGAGTGGAGGTCGCGGCATGAGGATCCTGGTCACCGGAGCGGCCGGTTTCATCGGCTCCCACTTCGTACGCGGCCTGCTGGCCGACCAGTACACCGGCTGGGAAGGCGCCCAGGTCACCGCCCTGGACAAGCTGACCTACGCGGGCAACCGGGAGAACCTGCCCGCCGCGCACGAGCGGCTGGTGTTCGTCCGCGGCGACGTGTGCGACCGCGACCTGCTGCGCGAACTGCTGCCCGGCCACGACGCCGTGGTCCACTTCGCGGCCGAGTCGCATGTCGACCGCTCCCTGGAGGGCGCCGGCGAGTTCTTCCGTACGAACGTGCTCGGCACCCAGACGCTGCTCGACGCGGTGCTGGAGAGCGGCATCGAGCGGGTCGTGCACGTGTCGACGGACGAGGTGTACGGCTCGATCGCCGAGGGCTCCTGGACGGAGGAGTGGCCGCTGCTGCCCAACTCCCCCTACGCCGCGTCGAAGGCCAGCTCGGACCTGGTGGCGCGGACCTACTGGCGCACCCACGGCGTGGACCTGTCCATCACCCGCTGCTCCAACAACTACGGGCCCTACCAGCACCCCGAGAAGGTCATCCCGCTGTTCGTCACCAACCTGCTGGAGGGCCGCCAGGTCCCGCTGTACGGGGACGGCCGCAACGTCCGCGAGTGGCTGCACGTCGACGACCACTGCCGCGGCATCCATCTGGTGCTCAACGGGGGCCGCGCGGGCGAGATCTACAACATCGGCGGCGGCAACGAGTACAGCAACCTCGCCCTGACCGAGCGGCTGCTGGAGCTGACGGGCGCGGGCGAGGAGATGATCCGCCGCGTCGCCGACCGCAAGGCGCACGACCTGCGCTACTCGATCGACGAGTCGAAGATCCGCGAGGAGCTCGGCTACGCGCCCCGGATCGGCTTCGAGCAGGGCCTCGCCGACACGGTCGCCTGGTACCGCGACAACCCCGACTGGTGGAAGACCGTGAAGCACGGGACGAGCCATGCGCTCTGAGGCGCGACCCCTGGCCGGGCGCTCGGTCGTGGTCCTCGGCGGCACGGGGTTCCTCGGCCGCCGCGTCGGCGCGGCGTGCGCGGCCGGCGGCGCCCGGGTGCACCTGGTCTCCCGTACCGCGTCGGCGCTGTCCGCGGCGGCCGTCGCACCCGGTGTGTCGGCCGTGAGCCTCGATCTGGTGACGGCGTCGGCGCGGGAGATCGCGGCGGTCCTCACGACGGCCGGCGCCGATGCCGTGGTCAACGCGGCCGGCCGGGCCTGGCAGGCCGACGAGGCGCAGATGGCGGCGGGCAACGCCGAGCTGGTCGAGCGGGTCGTCACCGCGCTCGCGGCGCTGCCAGGTCCGCCGGTACGCCTGGTCCAGCTCGGCACCGTCCACGAGTACGGGGCGGGCGCCCCGGACGCCGCGACCGGCGAGGAGCACGAACCCGCGCCGGTCACCCCGTACGGCCGCACCAAGCTCCAGGGCACGCGGGCCGTCCTGCGCGCCCGGGAGCGGGGGGTGGACGGCGTGGTGCTGCGGCTCGCCAACGTGATCGGCGCCGGCGTCCCCGAGGGCAGTCTCTTCGGCCGGGTCGCGGCGCATCTCGGCGCCGCGGCCCGCGCCGAAGCGCGCGGCGAGAAGCCCGACGAACTGCGGCTCCCCCCGCTGCGCGCGGCCCGCGACCTGGTGGACGCCCGCGACGCCACGGCGGCGGTGCTGGCCGCCATCGCCGCCCCGGAGGCGGCCGTCGCCGGGAAGGCCGTCAACATCGGCCGGGGCACCGCCGTACCCATGGGGGACCTGATCCACCGGATGATCACGCTCAGCGGGATCGACCTGCCGGTGAGCGAGGCCGCCGAGGCGCCGAACTCCCGCACCGACGTCGCACGGCAGTGCCTGGACGTCACCCGCGCGCGGCGCCTGCTCGGCTGGCGCCCGCTGCACGCGCTCGACGACTCCCTGCACGACCTGCTCGCCTCCGTACTGCCGCCGGGGCACGCGCTGCCCGCCCCGCCACTTCCGCACCCGGCCGACGCACCGGCCGAAGAAGGGAAACGATCATGAGCGACCGCAAGGACCTGGTCCTCGACGGCGTCCGCGCGTACCACCACGAGGTCTCCCCCACCCGGGAGTTCGTCCCGGGCACGACGGAGATCTGGCCGTCCGGCGCCGTCCTCGACGAGCACGACCGGGCGGCGCTGGTGGAGGCGGCCCTGGAGATGCGCATCGCGGCGGGGACCAGCTCGCGCAAGTTCGAGTCGGCGTTCGCCCGGCGCCTCAAACGCCGCAAGGCGCACCTGACGAACTCGGGTTCGTCGGCGAATCTGCTGGCGGTGTCGGCCCTCACCTCGCACACCCTGGAGGACCGGCGGCTGAAGCCGGGCGACGAGATCATCACCGTCGCGGCGGGCTTCCCGACGACGGTCAACCCGATCCTGCAGAACGGCCTGGTCCCGGTGTTCGTGGACGTGGACCTCACCACGTACAACGCGACCGCCGACCGGGTGGCGGCGGCGATCGGCCCGAAGACGCGGGCCATCATCATCGCCCACGCGCTCGGCAACCCCTTCGAGGTCACCGAGATCGCCCAACTCGCGGAGCAGCACGACTTGTTCCTCATCGAGGACAACTGTGACGCGGTCGGCTCGCTGTACGACGGCAAGCTCACCGGCACCTTCGGCGACATGACGACCGTCAGCTTCTATCCGGCCCACCACCTCACCATGGGCGAGGGCGGCTGCGTCCTGACATCCAACCTGGCCCTGGCCCGGGTCGTGGAGTCGCTGCGGGACTGGGGCCGGGACTGCTGGTGCGAGCCGGGCGAGAACGACCGGTGCCTGAAGCGGTTCAAGTACCAGCTCGGCAAGCTGCCCGCCGGCTACGACCACAAGTACATCTTCTCGCACGTCGGTTACAACCTGAAGGCGACCGACATCCAGGCCGCGCTCGGCCTGACCCAGCTGGCCAAGCTGGACTCCTTCATCGAGGCCCGGCAGCGCAACTGGCGGCGGCTGCGGGAGGGCCTGGACGGCGTCCCGGGGCTGCTGCTGCCCGAGCCGACCCCGCGCTCCGAGCCGAGCTGGTTCGGCTTCGTGATCACCGTGGACCCACAGGCGCCGTTCCGCCGCGCCGAACTGGTCGACTTCCTGGAGGAGCGCAAGATCGGCACCCGCCGCCTCTTCGCGGGCAACCTCACCCGCCACCCGGCCTACATCGACCAACCGCACCGGATCGTGGGCGAGTTGACCAACAGCGACCTCATCACCGAGCACACCTTCTGGATCGGGGTCTACCCGGGGCTCACCGACGAGATGCTGGACTACGTCACCGCCTCGATCAAGGAGTTCGTGGCCGCGCGCGGCTGAGCCGGCCGGCTCCTCACCTCTCTCCGCAGATGCGGCCCCTACCCCTCCACAGATCGGGACGACGACGTATGGACATCGTGGGAACCGGCTTCCTGGCGCGGAACCTGCGCCCGCTGGCCGACCGGCACCCGGACACCGTGGCCCTGGCGGCGGGGGTGTCCTGGGCGAGCGGCACCTCGGACGACGACTTCGCCCGCGAGGCGGCGCTCGTGGGCGAGGTCGCCAAGCGGTGCGCGGACGAGGGGCGGCGGCTGCTGTTCTTCTCGACCGCGGCCACCGGCATGTACGGGCTCGCCGAAGGGCCCGGCAGGGAGGACGTCCCGGTGACGCCCTGCACCCCCTACGGCGCGCACAAGCTCGCCCTGGAGGAACTGCTGCGCGGCACCGGGACGGACCACCTCATCCTCCGGCTCGGCCATCTGGTCGGCCCGGACCAGCCCGAGCACCAACTACTGCCCACGCTGGTACGGCAGTTGCGCGAAGGCGTGGTCCGCGTGCACCGGGGCGCGGCCCGCGACCTGATCGACGTGGGCGACGTCATCACCGTCGTCGACCGGCTGCTCGCCGCGGACCTGCGCGCCGAGACGGTCAACGTGGCGTCGGGTTTCGCGGTGCCGGTGGAGGACATCGTGGACCATCTCGCGCGGGACCTCGGGCTCACGGCGCGCAAGGAGTTCCACGACACGGGCGTGCGCCAGCACGTCATCTCCACCGAGAAGCTGCGCGCCCTCGTCCCGCAGGTCGCGCGGATGGGCTTCGGCCCCGACTACCACCGCCGGGTCCTCGGCGCCTTCACGGCCTCCCTGTACGTGTGACAGGGGCACCGCCACGCCGTACCCGGCCGACATCTGACGGGCCGCGGGCCACGACCTCGGCCCCGGCTCCTCCACCATCCCGTCGCACACGTCCATCCCGTCGCACACGTCGAACACAGGGAGTTCTCCGATGCCGCCACTGACCCTTCAGCCGCGCGAGGACGTGAAGCTGCTGGCGGACCGGCTCGCGCTGTCGGCCGCCACCACCCGGGGCGCCCATCTGACGACCGCCGGCTTCGCCGACTGGCTCGCCGAGCGGGGCCGCGCCAACACCTTCCGCGTGGACCGGATCCCCTTCGCCGAGCTGGACGGCTGGTCGTTCCACGGCACGACCGGCAACCTCGAACACCGCAGCGGCCGTTTCTTCACGGTCGAGGGCCTGCACGTCACCGAGCGGGGCGCCCCGTTCGGCGACGGCCCGTACGCGGAGTGGCACCAGCCGATCATCAAGCAGCCCGAGGTCGGCATCCTGGGCATCCTCGCCAAGGAGTTCGACGGGGTCCTGCACTTCTTGATGCAGGCGAAGATGGAGCCCGGCAACCCGAACCTGCTCCAGCTCTCCCCGACCGTGCAGGCCACCCGCAGCAACTACACGAAGGTCCACAAGGGCGCGGACGTGAAGTACCTGGAGCACTTCGTGGGTCCGGGCCGCGGCCGGGTCGTCGCGGACGTCCTCCAGTCCGAGCACGGCTCGTGGTTCTTCCACAAGTCCAACCGCAACATGATCGTGCTGACGGACGGCGAGGTGCCGCTCCTCGACGACTTCTGCTGGCTCACGCTCGGGCAGATCGCGCAGCTCCTGCACCGCGACAATGTCGTCAACATGGACGCGCGTACGGTCCTGTCCTGCCTGCCCGTCCCCGAGCGGGCGTCCGGCGCCGTGCTGTCCGACGCGGAGCTGCTGTCCTGGATCACCGCCGAGCGCTCCCGGCACGATGTGCACGCCGAGCGCGTCCCGCTGGCCGCTCTGCCCGGCTGGCGGCGCGACGAGATGACGGTCGAGCACGAGGAGGGCCGGTACTTCAAGGTGGTCGCCGTCGCCGTGCAGGCCGGCAACCGCGAGGTCACCGGCTGGGCCCAGCCGCTGTTCGAACCGGTGGGCCTCGGCGTCACCGCGTTCCTCACCCGCGCCTTCGACGGGGTGCCGCACGTCCTGGTGCACGCCCGGGTCGAGGGCGGCTTCCTGGACACGGTCGAGCTGGGCCCCACGGTCCAGTACACGCCAGGGAACTACGCGCACGTGCCCGCCGACCAGCGTCCGCCGTTCCTCGACGCCGTGCTCGCGGCCCCGGCGGACAGCATCCGGTACGAGGCCGTCCACTCGGAGGAGGGCGGCCGGTTCCTCAACGCCGAGAGCCGGTACCTGCTCGTCGACGCCGACGCCCTCGGCGTCCCGCACGAGCCGCCGGCCGGGTACGCCTGGGTGACGCCGGACCAGCTCACCTGGCTGGTGCGCCACGGCCACTATCTCAACGTCCAGGCCCGCACCCTGCTGGCCTGCCTCAACGCCACCACGGGGGCGCCCCGATGAGCGGGCCGGTGCGGATCGGCGTGCTCGGCTGCGCGGACATCGCGGTGCGCCGGATGCTGCCCGCGTTCGCCGCCTCCCCCGATCTGGCGCTCACCGCGGTCGCCAGCCGCGACCGGGCCCGGGCCGAACAGGTCGCCGCCACCTTCGGCTGCCGTCCCGTCGAGGGGTACGAGGCACTGCTCGGCGCCGACGACATCGACGCGGTGTACGTGCCCCTGCCGGCCGCGCTGCACGCCCCGTGGGTGGAGTCGGCGCTGCACGCGGGCAAGCACGTCCTGGCCGAGAAGCCGCTGACCCTGGACCAGGAGAGCACCGGGCGGCTCCTGGACCTCGCGGCGAAGCAGGGCGTGGCCCTGATGGAGAACGTCATGTTCGTCCACCATCCCCGGCACGAGGCGGTGCGGCGCCTCGTCGCCGACGGGCGGATCGGCGAACTCCGTGTCCTGCGCGCGGAGTTCGCCGTCCCGCCGTTCCCCGCTGACGACATCCGGTACTCCGCCGGGCTCGGTGGCGGCGCGCTGGCGGACGTCGGCCTCTATCCGCTGCGGGCCGCCCTGCACTTCCTCGGGCACGATCTCGCCGTGGCCGGTGCCCGCCTCACCCGGGGCGCCGGGCGGGAGGTCGAGACGTCCGGCGCCGCGCTGCTGGCGACGCCCGGCGGGGTCACCGCGCACGTCACGTTCGGCATGGAGCACGCGTACGCGTCCCGGTACGAACTGTGGGGCAGCGAGGGCCGGATCACCGTGGACCGCGCCTTCACCCCGCCGGCGGACTTCGTGCCCGTGATCGGGCTGCACCGGGGCGGCGGCACGGAGGAGATCCGCCTTGAGCCCGCCGATCAGGTCGCGGCCACCGTCGCCGCGTTCGTCACCGCCGTCCGCGCCGGGTCGGCCCCGCGCACGGACACGCTCCGGCAGGCGGCCCTGCTGGACGACGTACGCCACCACGGCACATGACGACCACGCCCGGACCCGATGAACTCCATCTGGACGAAGATGAATTGGCCCTCTGGCTGCTGACGCCGCCACGGCAGGGGCCGCTCGCGTCCGACGAACTGGACGCGGGTGAGCGGCGCCGCGCAGACGCCTTCCGGCGGCCCGGCGACCGCGCCCTGTACGTGGCCGCGCACGTCGCGCTGCGCCGCCTGCTGGGCGGTTATCTGCGCACGCCGCCACGGGAGTTGGCGTTCACCCGAGCGGACTGCCCCCGGTGCGGCGGCCCGCACGGCCGTCCAGTGCTGACCGGCGCCGGGCCGGGCGCCCCGCACTTCTCCCTGTCGCACAGCCGGGGGGCGGTGCTCATCGGCGTGGCCCGCGCACCGGTGGGCGTCGACGTCGAGGGGGTGCCGGGCCCGGAGCGGGTGGACCTCTGCCGCTCGGCGCTCCACCCGCACGAGCAGCGGGAGTTGGACGGGCTCGGCGCACCGGACCGCCCGCCATTCTTCGCGCGGCTCTGGGCCCGCAAGGAGGCGTATCTGAAGGGGACGGGCGCCGGGGTGGGCGGCTGGACGTCCGAGGTGTACCTCGGTGAGGGAGGCCCGGACGCGCCGACCCGGCCGAACGGCTGGAGCGTCCTCGACGTGCCGTACGGCCCCCGGCACGCGGCGGCCGCGGCGATCAGGGGGCCCGCACCCCGGGCCGTGGTGCGCCGGCTCGCCCCCGAGGCGGTGCTCACGGGCCGCCACCTGGGCCGCGGCAGCTTCTCGCCCGTCTCCCCAGGCCCCGCACCCGCCCTTGCTTTCGATGCGTGTGACACGCGTGAGGAGGAACTCCCATGACCACACTGGACGACCGGCCCCCGGCCGCGGCCGGACCCACCGATTCCCGTGGGCGTACGGCCGAGCTGCACGCGATCCGTGAGCAGGCTCTGGCCGGCCCGAGTGAGAAGGCGACCGCGGCCCAGCACGCCAAGGGCAAGCTGACGGCGCGCGAGCG
>NZ_JBVKBC010000035.1:0-69786 GCF_055639095.1 Streptomyces sp. NPDC107550 | reverse complement strand
GCGCGCCGTCTCCTCCGGAGACATGACGCGCCGTCACTACGTGACGGAACGTTGCGTCGTCGCTCCGCGACGACCTGTAACGCCGCTCCGCGGCGTTACAAAAGCTGGCTGCCTGGAGGAGCCGGCCCCTGTTGGCCGGTACATAATTGTAGAAGTAAGTGCATCGCAGCCCAGTCTCTATAACCCTTTGACCTGCGGCTATATCTCTCTTGCTCTCAACGGCCTGCCTGGTGAGAGCAAGATCAGACTGACTTGTCGCTGAGCGCCGGACACCGTCCCTGTCGATGCGTACCCATTATGTAACGCTCCTTGGCTTGGTTCACGGTTATGTAACGGCTACTCTTCGTGTTCAAGTATTGGTCTGGACCTCTTGTGGAATACTCGGTACCTAAAAAGAGTGATAGAAGGTCTCCGAAGGGATTTTACGCATTCACTCGCGTTACATGGGTGTGGGGGTTCTGTGACGATTCTCTCCGGATGGCGTTCCCCGAAGACGTGAATCGTTGTGCACCGCAAAAGTAGAAATTTAGAGCCGCATTCGGGGCTCGTTTTTCTTCTGCTTAGGTTTGTTCTCGGGAGGTGTGTGTGGGAGCTGATGGCATGGGACGGAACTCTCATCGCCGTCACCACACCCGCGTCTGACCCGCTCTCGTTCCGGACTCGTTGCCAGTGCCGCAGAGCCCTCACGCGACGCGCTGGCCCAAGCCGTCCTGACCCCGAGGCGGGACTCTGATCGAGCGCCTCGCGGCGCTCGGCCTGCGGGTGTCGGCAGCGCAGCTGGAGCGGTGACGGGCGGCGGGACTGCTGCCCGGGCACGCACGGCGGTGGCTGGGGCGCGGGCGCGGTTCGATGTCGGTGCTTGCCGAGGAGACGGTGGCCGTCGCGGCAGCGCTGGGGCGGCATGCGCGGCCGGGGCGGGATCTGCGGTGGACGGTGATCGCCTGGTACGCCGAGGCCGGACTTCCCGCCGGGCCAGGGGAGTTGGCGGTGCCCGAGCCGCCGTGGCCGGCCGTGCGGGAGTCGCTGTTGTGGGCGGTCTCCCGCTCGCGCGCCCAGCACCTGGTGGTGCGGGCCCGTACGGCGGGCGGCGGGGGGCGCAGGACGCCTTCTACGCCGAGGCCGGGCGGGTGGCGGGGCGAGGTCCGGCCGGGCTGCCGCACCCGGACGAGATGCGGCGGCTGGTGGTCGACGACCCTGGGGGCGCGTGGGACCGGGGCCCGGAGCGCGGGCAGCGGCGCGCGGTGATGCATCTGGCCGCGGCCGCCGGGATGGGGGCCGCGGAGGTCGGCGGTGAGGTCCTCATGGAGGCGCTCGCCGCACTGATGCCCGGCGTGGACTGGGCGCCGGTCGCCGAGTCCACGCAGCAGGCCGAGCGCGAGGGCACTCTGGAGAGCTGGCTTGTGGCGGGGACACTCGTTGACCCGCTCGCCCGCCTCCGGGCCGCCGGCGAGGAGGAGATGACTGCGGCGCGCAGTGTGGCGCGAATCCTCAACCTGGTCGGCTTTCTGTACGTGATGCACGGGCTGCTGATGCCCGACAACCCCTTCCTCGCCCGCCTGCGGGCGAGGATCGACGAGTCCGGGTTCGCCCTGGTTGTCTCCCAGCTCGTCCCTCAGATGGCCAGCCCGTCCGGTGTCCCCCACGCGCTGGCGATGTGCCTGTCGCCCGAGATCGCCGTGGTCGCCGCCTTGTTGGAGGAGCTGATCGACGAACAGGCCGGCGCCGGACAGGGGCTGCTGTCGCTGCCCGGGGCCGAGGAGGGCGGGGGCCGGGGCATTCAAGCAGACCTGGATCGACCGTCTCCACGAACTCCGCGACCGCGGCCTCGACAGCGTCGGCGAGGGCGGCGGCCCCGGCTCGGCCGTCACTGCGGTCCCCGAGCCCTGACGACCTTGTGCCGAACGCGCCGAGCACGCCCTGCTGGCCGCGTGGCTGCCGAGCACGGATCGTGCCACGCCCTGCGCCAGCGCGGGTCGTCAGCGGCCGTCGCATCGAGTGCGGCCGGCATCGGCGTCCAGCCCCATGGGGACAGCCGAGTTCGTCCTCGTCTCGCTTCCAGAACCCGTACAGAATCGGCTGGCTGCGGGGTCAGGCCGTGGCGGCGGTCCGTTCGGGAACCTCAGCGACGGGAGCGTCCGGTGAGGAGTGGGAAATCCAGGCCACGACCGCGTCTGTCAGCTGCTGGACCTGATCGGCTGTCCGCGGCATCCGCGCACGGTGCCACGGAGTGTGTCCCCACTGCTGTTCCAGGACCCACGGCGGTCCGCTTCGCTGCGCTTCGGCGATAAAGCACACACCGTCGTCGAGGAGTGCGTCCAGGACGATGCGCCGTCCGTCGTGGAGGTCGGTGGCCATCCAGATGAAGCCGCCGTCGGGTACGAAGCCTTCCTCACAGTTGTCGATCCAGCCGTACTCGCCAAGGGTGCGATCGCCGTTGTCGTGGTTGATGCCCTCGCTCCAGGCGTCCGGATCACCGGTCAGGGCTTCGGCGATGCGTCGGATGCAGGGCAGCATCATCGCCCGTGTCGCCTCAACATCGCGGCGGCTGCGGTCTCCGTGCGGTCCCCAGCCACCCATGAAGGGGCGGCCGAAGGGGCGGAAGCGGGTTGTCTGGGCGTGGCGGCCGAGCCAGGCCGCCAGTTCGGCATGGAAGTCGGTCATGGTCAGCCGGTCCTGCACGCGGTGCTGGGTCGCGGCCTCCAGGACGTGTTCCAGGGCGGTCATGGCGTTCCCGCCGCCGTGGGTGGCCAGGTTGAACTCCTCCGTGCCCACCCGGTGTGTTCCCTCGGGCGGATACGGGCCGCGACGGCGATGGGCCAGGACGAAAAGGGTCTTGGCGAGAGAGTAGACATCGGCCCGCTCACCGCGGTCCTTGCCGTCGGTGCTGCGCATCTCGGGGGCCATGAAGTTGGCGGGCCCGACCTTCTCCCCGACACGGGTCACGCCGGCGGGCAGGTGGGCGAAGGCCGCGATCCCGAAGTCGGCCAGGACCGGCATCCCGTCGTACCAGAACAGGTTGTCCGGCTTGATGTCCCGGTGGTAGATCCCCTGATCGGCGAGCGCCGCGAGGGTGCGGGCCAGGGCGGTGGTGTGCGTGACCACGTCGAGGACGGTCGAGGTGTCGTCGACGATGTCGGCCAGCGGCCGGGCCCGGGGCATGGCGTACCAGCGGGGTGCGGTGCCATGGGCGTCGTCGATGTCCCAGATCGGCAGGATGCCCGGACTTCCGTTCACCTGCTGCATGAAGAGCGCCTCGTCGTAGAAGCGCCGGCGGCGGGCCCGCCGTCCCTTGTCCACATAGCCCTCGCCCGGCACAGGCGGGTCGGACATGTGCTTGAGGACGCCCTCACGCCCGCTGCTCACCTCGGTGGCCCTGCGCACGAACTTCTTCCCGCCGAGTTGGCCGAGTTGGCCGTCGTCGCGCCACCGCGGAACGTTGTAGTCGACGCTGTTGCCGTTCGGCTGCGGCTTACGCGGGCGCTGCGGAGGGCGTGGCACGGGTCTTCCTGACATGCCCGAACGGTAGCGTTCCTGTGCCCCGCCTCGGGACCGAACAGCATGCTCTGCGCACAAACTGGGACCTAGACGGGAGCGCGGGCTGCGGGGGTCGGCGCAGCCGGTGCCGGGGCCCAGGGGTGTGCGGCGGTGCGGATTCTGTCGTTCGCGCGCGGGCTGTCGGCGGAGTGTGCCCTGCCTGCGGGTCTCCAGTCGCGAGCAGCAGATCAACGAGATCCGCATCGCCCCCCCCCACTCTGCGTGCCGCATGGTTCGAGCCCGGCCGGTGCCGAACAGGGCGGCGCCCTCCACGACGCTGGTCCGATGCCTCTGCCGTACCCGGGAAGGCACCGCGGGGACGACGATCCCGTCCGCCGGGCGGCAGTCGGCGCGGACGGATGTGGTCGCTCAGGTGCGCCGGAGGCGAAGCGGTCGGACCCAGTCCCCGGTGGCGGCATACCAGTTGAGGGTTTCGCCGATCCGGTCGGCGGCGTCCTCAAGCAGACCGTCGGGGGTCACAGTGACCCGGTGGCACGGCGGGAGGCGGCTGTCCGGGTGGTAGCCGGCGTACTTGCCGTCGCCGTGACGGTCGGGGTCGGGGGTGACGTCGATGAGGCCGAAGGCCTGCAGCGCCTGGTGGGTCTCATAGGCCTCGCGGGTCAGTCCGTAGGCGCCCGCGCGCACGGCGCCGGTGACGTAGGGCTCATCGTGCTCGGAGTGCTGGTTGACATCGAGCCACATCAGGTAGGCGGTGATCTCGCTGGGGGTCAGCAGGTGTACCCAGCCCCGGGTGAAGAACGCGGCCGGGATGTCGACGTACGGCTCGTTCTTCTTCGGCACGCGATAGGGGATGTGGGCGTTGTCGGTGCTGTGCCCGCTGTCGCACAGCAGGGTGAAGTCGCGGAAGGGCAGGTATTCACCGCGGTGGGGCAGGTCGACCAAGTACTGGTCGTTGAGGGTCTTGAGGGCCTGGGTGATCTGGCGCAGCTTGTTCGTCCTCGGGCTGGCAACGTAAGCCGTGCCGCCCCGGTGGCGGGCGAGCGCGCAGACAAGTCGTTCCAGGGAGATCGGCTGGTCGCGGCCGTGCTCGATGGGAATCGTGTGGTGCCACTTTTGGCCGGGGGCGGCCTGGCAGGCGGCGGCGAACAACAGGAGCAGGTGCAGGCGGCCGGTGACGCCGCGGGGGGCGATCAGTCGGGCGGCGGGAGGCCGTTTCTCGCGCGGCAGGCCATTGCGTTCCGTCACGACTTTCAGCGGCACGGTATGGCGGACGTAGAGGCGGCGGACACGGACCGCCGAAGGGGTGCGGCCGGCGGCGGACAGGTGGGTGGCGGCTGTGACGGCATCCTTCAGCATGCCGCTGTCGGTGAGGGCGTCGAGCGTCTCGTGGCGGGTCTTCACCGCCTTCTCGGCGGGTCCGGGCGGCTCCCCCGTGGCCGATACAAGGCGGGCCCGGATCACGGCGCCTCCTCACCGATTGCAGCGGATTGATAGCTACGGCTTGACCCGCATGTTATGCCTCGTCTCTCCGCTTCCCTGGTGGCTTAGAGGTCATGCAGGTCAATCCGTGGTCCCAGTGTACGGGGACAGCTCCGGATCGGGGGTTTCATTGAGCTATGCGACCGGCCGCACTCCGCAGGCCCCGGCAACGGGAACGCGGGGCTGCCGTCTCGCGGGCGAGGCGTACCGGGCCCGGAAAACGTCTTAGCCCCGGCGACATGATCATTTAGATCAGCGGTCCACCGGGGCTTGTCATCCATGACTATACCCGACCTTCCAGCAGGAGGAACCGTGACGCACGCATCCCCGGCACCCGCCCCGGGGCCGTGGGTGGAGAACTGGCTCAGCCCCGCCCGGCACGCCATCTACCTGACCGCGGCCGGCGGCGACCCCGCCCGCGCCCTCGCCCTGTACGAATGGAACACGAGCCTGACCTGCGCGGTCCTGCGCGACCTCAGCCACTTCGAGATCGCCCTGCGCAACGCGTACGCCGCCGCGCTGGACGCGACCTGGAACGGCAACGGGCACTGGCTGGAGGACCCGGCCAGTCCCCTGCGCGCCCCGCTGATCCGTGTGAAGAAGGGCTCGCGCGGCACGCGCCGGGTCGACATGAACGACAAGACCCGCAAGGCCATCGACAGCGCCCGCACCCGCTACGGCCGCAGCGCGCCCCCCGGGAAGGTGATCGCCGAGCTGTCGCTGGGCATGTGGAGGTACCTGTCCACCTCCGCGCACGAGAAGACGCTGTGGGTCCCCCACCTCCACCACGCCTTCCCGCCCGGGACCAACCGTGCCACCGTCGACCAGCCGATCGGCGACCTGCACGAGCTGCGCAACCGGGCCGCGCACTGGGAACCGCTCCTGAACGTTCCCGTCGCCGTACGGATGAAGGACCTCCTGACGGTCGCCGGCCTGCTCGGGCCCGACCTCGCCGCCTACATCCAGCACTCCAGCCGCGTCGACGCCCTGCTCACCCAGCGCCCGTAACCCGTCGGCCGCACGACGTCTTGGCCGTCAGACGGCCGCAGCGTCAGGGGGAGGGCGCCGGAGGCGTGCTGGAGGGTCTGGCGGCGGGCGACGCCGGAAGCACTGGTGGTCGGCATGAGAATGACATGGCCCTTCGTTACTCATGCAAGCAACGAGTGAGCACCACCCGTCAGCGTCAACGACCAGGCCACCGCACCTGCGCCACTGACACTCAGACGACGAGGTCCAACCGACACTCCCCCGCAGACCATCAGGGCCGGTCAGGCCAGCCGCAGGCGGTCGTGTCAGGCGCCGATGCCGATGTAGGAGACGTAGGTGTAGGCGCCCCAGTCGGAGTCAAGTTCGGCGATGATGTCGTCCCAGAGGTCTTCCATGGTGTCCAGGTCGCTGGCGACGAGGGCGTCGACGGCGTCGTCCCAGATATAGCGGACCTGCCGGTGTTGAATCCTCAGGTTGTCGCGGCGGCGGGGCTCGTCGACAGTGGTCTGGTTGACGGGGTGGATCTCGATACGGGTGCCGCGGCCGCCTCGGTTGAGGTGCTGCTTGAGGGCGCCGGGGTTGGCGAGCACGTTGTGGGCTCGCAGGTTCCAGTAGGCAGTGTCGATCGCTTCGAGGTTGGCCGGGCGCGGGCGCTGGGTGCCGCGGGTCCAGGCGCGGATCGTGGCGGGGGTGGCGAGAATGCCGGCGTCGGCCAAGGCTTGGGGGCCGCCTTTGGTGGTGGTGAGGTAGCGCATGCGGGCTTTCAGGCCGCGGCGGGTGCCGACCGGGGATTTGATTCCGCCGTCGATGATCATGCGTTCGAGGGCGTCCTCGAGGGCGCGGGCGAGGGCGATTTTGCCGTGGACGTTTCCTGGGTCACGGTCTGCGCCGTAGTTGCCGAAGTTCTTCCATCCGTCGGTCGACATCTATTGGGCGCTCTTCCTCGGCAGGGGGTACTGGTCTTTTTGTTTCATCTGGGTGGTGAGGCGGCCTTCGGTGAATACCTTGCGCCAGTCGCCGGCTACGTGGAGTTCGTCGGTGCCGCGGACGCGGACGACGGTCAGGCCATTGGTGTGGGCGCGGTGGGATTTGTACCAGAGGTTAGCGAATGCCTGGGAGCGGATGATGTGCATCCAGTCGGGTCGGCGGATGTCGCGGTTGACGCTTGATTCTCCGATGGTGGAGGTGAATTTTGAATACATGGCTTTGATGTATTCGACGGTCACCGTGTCGTCGGCTTCGATGGCATTGGTGCGGGCCTCGGTTAGGACACGGCGGAATTTTTCCAGGAGGCCTTCGCTGGTGCCGGAGGTCCAGCGCTCGGTGATGCGCGGGGCCTCGCACAGGCCGAGGCGGGCGCAGCGGATGAGGAGGCGAATGGTGGCGTCGTCGAGGAGGACGGGGCCGTCTTCTCGGCGGTTGCCGATCGGGTCGGGCAGGTCGGGGTGGTGCCAGGTGGGGCGGGTGGGGAGGCGGTAGATGCCGGAGCGCTTGGGGTCGAAGCCGCCGTTGGGGTCGTGGATCAGGGCGCCGATGGGCAGGTGGGTCTTGAAGGCGGACAGGAAGCTTGCGTTGGTATCGAGGGCGTTGACGGTGATCGGGGGGTGGGTGCCGTTTTGGAGGGCGTCCATGAGGTGGGTGTTGGTCCAGTTGTGGCGGCCTTCCCAGATTTCGTCGGCGCCGTCCTTGGTTTTCTTCCGGAGGAATTCAAGGGTTTCCGGGTAGACGGTGTGTTCGTAATTTCCGCCGACGCGGGTTGCCTCGAACAGGGCCATTGCGTTCGGTACGGCCTTTTTCACCAGGGCTTCGGTTGCGACGGTGATGTCACCGTCGTGCTCGTGGAGGGCTTCGTCGACGGCGCGGGTGATCATGCCGGTGAAGTAGCTGTAGTCCCGGTTGGCGTAGCCGCCGGGCGGAGGTGGAGCGGCGGTGCGGCGGTGCGATGACCTGCGTGGGGCGTCGGTGTGGGCTGCCTGGGCGGGCTCGGTGGGTGTGGGGGCTTGGAGAGGCGCCTGCGGGGTGTGTCCGGGGGTGTGCAGGTTCGCGGCTTGTGGCTGCGCTGGAGGGGTGGGGCTGGCGTAGGGGATGGCCGGGTCTGTGATGCGGGCGTGGGCAAGGTCGGCGTGGAGAGTGAGGGCGGCCTGCGGGCCGAGGTCGCGTTCGGTGATGGTCGCGTGGATCTGGTCGGCGTCGCGGGTCAACGTGATGGTGATGTCGAGGCTGAGCTCGGCGATCAGGCGGGGATCGTCGCTGTCTACGGCAGCGACGACGGGGAGCTCGTGGGTACGGGCGAGGTGAGCGAGGGCCTGGGCGGCGTCGGTGATCTGGGCCGGGCCGGACAGCGGCAGTCGGGGGTCCTCGGTGGTCTGGAGGCGGTCGACCACGATGAGGGCCAAGCCGGGCAGGTCCGGGACGCTCTCGGCGATCGCGTCGGTGGTCAGGTCGGTGCCGTCATCGATGTACAGCGGGGCTTGGGCCAGGTGGTGGTGGAGGGCTGCGGTGTCGTCCTGCTCGGTGGGTGTGAGGCGGCCGGCTCGCAGGCGGCGGTAGTCGACGGGCAGGTGTGCGGCGACGATGCGTGCGGCGATGTCGGCGCGGGTGAGTCCGGAGGCGGCGTAGAGGACGGGTTGGTGCTGGTCGAGGGCGCTGGTGCGTGCGGCGGCGGTGGCGATCAGGCTGGATCCGGCGCCTGGGGCGGCGGCGACGAGATAGAAGCGGCCGGGCTGGAGGCCGCCGAGGGCGTCGTCCAGGGTGCGGATCCCGGTCGGCAGGCCCATCAGGGGTGCGGGGGCGGTGGTTTCACCGGTGGAGGCAGTGGTGGGAAGGACGGTGTCCAGGGCTTGCGCGAGTGCGGCCAGGCGTCGCAGGGTGCGTGGCGCAGTGATAGTTGGTGGGCCACTGGCCGGGATGACGGTCTTGTGGCTGGTCCCGGGCGTCGCGGGAGTGGGGGCCGGCGGGCCCGGCTCGGGCGGGGCCGAGGGGGGTGCGGGGAGGGCGGCCGGTGGTGTGAGTGGGTGCTGGAGTGTCGGGGGGCTGGGTGCGGGGGTGGGAGCGGCCGGGGAGCCGGTGGGGGTGGCCGACGGGGCCGGTGTGGCTGGGGTGGTGCCGCGTGAGGCGGGGGTACTGGCAGGTGCAGGCGTGTCCTGGGCTGCTGGTGTCGGTTCCGGCTGTGGTTCCGAGGGCGTGGTGGGTGCAGCGGCCGCTTCGGCAGGAGGAGTGGTCGGTGCGGGCGCGAGGTCTTTCGCGGCCTCGACTTCGGCTTCGGCTGTTGTGGTCGGGAGGGGGGTCTGGACTGCTTGCGGGGGTGTTGTGGCGGAGTCCGGGGCTGCTGCTGCAGCCGGAGCCGCTGTGTCGGGTGCTGGCTCGGCTTGAAGTGCGGGCGGGGTGGGGGTGCCGTCCGCGGCTGCGGCAAGCAGGACGGCGACGGGGGTCTTGTGGCGGCACAGCACCTGAGGGTGGCCCTCGGCGCCGTACTGGATCAGATCCCCCAGCTTTTTGCGGGCGTCCACGAAGCTGTGGGTGGGGGCTTGGGTGAGGTCCCAGCCCAGTTCGGTTGCATGGGCGGGCGTGGTGAGCAGTGCATGGTGCGGACCACGCGTCAGGGGTGTGGGGTGCCCTTGGATGGCGGCGTTGATCAGCTGCTTGAGTGTGCTGCGGGCCTCGTGCAGCGTCGCCGGGCCGGTGCGCGTCAGGGCGTGTGGTGTTTCCGCGTCAGGGGCGGCGGAGGTTGTTCCCCGCTCGGACAACGGGCCCTCAGCTGACTCGGGTTGACTGTCATCGCCGTGTCGGCGGCTAGCGTCTTCGGAGGCTGTCTTGGCCGCTGAGGATGGTGTGGGAGGCGTGGGAAAACTCAATGGCCAGTTGCCCGCCCAGCGCGGAGCCTGGTCGGACGGCTCCTGTGAGGCTGCAGGCGGAGCGGTGTGGGCGGGGTTGCTCGGCACGGCAGCGCCGGAAGACGCCTCACCGGCCGTGCGGGATGAACGTGAGGAGGACACCCGGGGACTCCAAGAGCAAGTGGCAAGCGGATCGCAAGGGGAAGGTCGGGCAGTTGGCTCGGCAGCGGCCGCCTCTGCGAAACGACCGCGCCGCTAAAAATGTAACGTCACCCCCCAGTCTAGCCGACGTTACATAATATTCGCCCCGGAATTACGTAACGCTGGGGTTGGTGTCGTGGGTGATCAGGCCGGTCTTGCCCGGGAGGATGGCAGGCAGGTGGTTCGGGAGGTGTCAGGCGTGATCGGCCGTGCCCCGTGGGGGTGGCGGGCTCTACCAATGCCTTCAGCTGGGCACGGAAGGCGGCCTGCTCACCGGCCCATGCTTGCCTCTGGGCCTCGCCCTCCGGCTCGTCGTAGTCCTCATACAGCCAGATGTCCGAGGACTGCTGCTGGAACGCCCTCTCGCGCATCCGTTCCTCGTAGTCCTCGTACGTCTCGTCCGGATGGATCTGCCCGATACGGCGCTTGATCTCCTCGTCGCGCTCACGGCGTTCGAGGTACTCCTGCACGGCCGGGTCGGCGTCGGCGCACGCGTACCCTCTGCCTCGCTGGGGCGGCTCGGGCGGTCGCCGGCGGTCCTCGATGCGGTCGAGGACCGCATGCCACTGTGCGGCGTCCGCCACGCTCACGTCGAAGGCTTTCAGGAGCGCGGCCAACTGCTCGCGGCCGGGCAGGACCTTCCCGATGAGGATCAGGTGGGCTGTCGAACGCGGTACACGGTGCCCGTCGGCCTTGGTCGCCTTCTCGATGGCGCGGTAAGAGGGCCGGCCGGCCCTCAGGCGCAGCCGCGTCAGTTCCTGGCCCAGGGAGGCGGGGGTGCGGACCTGCCGGGTCCGTCGGCCGCGACCGGCCAGGTGTGGGCGGGCCTTCTCGGTTGCAGCTGCCTTCCACAGGCTCAGGGCTGACGCTTCTCGCCTCTGCGTGGAGTGGCTGCCGAGGTCGCCGGCAGCGCGGGCGTAGGCGAGGACGGTCTCGAGCGGGGGCAGGTGGGTGCCGCGGGCGGCCTGGCTGAGGGTGGAGGCTCCGCGGAACCCGGGCGCGCCCGGTGGGCCGGTGCGCTCGGACAGGGTGGCGTAGGTGGTACGGGTGTCGTCCTTGAGCTGGCGCAGGTAGACGGCCAGGGCCCGCAGCCGGGGGCTGGTGCCGGCGGCGACAGGTTTGGTGGGGCGGCCCATGTCACCGGCTGCGGCGGCGGGAGGGCTTGGCGACATCGCTGGAGCGGCGGCCGGTGATCAGGTCGGCCACTGCGGCGGCCACCACGACCAGCGCGGCCGGGACGGGCCGGTTGCCGGCGGCCAGTCCGGCCGATGCCAGGACGACCACGACGATGACCACGACCTCGGGGATGCCCAGCCGACTCGGCTGGGTGCGGGCAGGGAGGTGGCTGGCGCAGAACGCCGGCGGCTCGGGGCTGGCGGCGGGCAGGGGAAGGGCGGACATGAGCAGCTCCAGGAAGGTAGGGGTGAGGTCCCCAACCCGGGTGATTCGGGAAGGGATTGGTGCGAGGCGTATCCCGCCGTCGATGCCTCAAGGTTCCCTCGCCGACGCTCTCAAGGCCAGCCTGATCGGCGCCCGTTCAGGCTGACGTGTTCACCGTCGTGAAACGCAGGTACGTCGTTCGTCCCTGGTCAGGCCACCTGGAAAATCGGGTTGACCCGAAATCGTCCAGGGCTTGCACCGTCCCTGGTACAGCTGGCCGAGAGGTGTGTGAAGCGAAATTCCCGACTCCGGACACGAGGTCGAGTGGGCGACAAGGGCGTCTGGTTCCCGTTCTTCGGCCGGCGGCAGTCGGCCCGGGTAGGTGACGGAGAGCGGAGTACATATCCGCTTTCGGGGTGCAGAGAGAGTGTGGCTGCGACAATGAAGTACCGCAGGGGGCGGGTGGGGCGACTTCGCTGTAGGTGAGGGTGCAGGCCTCTTTTTTGTGTGAAGGGGGAACGTGGGGGCGTGGTTTGAGCGCATGGCGGCTGTCCCTGGCCTTGCCTTTGCCGGGAGCCCGGGTGTCATGCGGGAGGCGCTGCCGGGCGCAGGGGTTCGTCCGGACGAGTCGTACGGCTCGCCGATGTGGTCGACCGCCGAGGGGAGTACGTCTGCGACACCGGCCAGCCGGCATGTGCCGTTCGACGCGCGCGGCGCTGAGCTGATCGCCCGTGTCTGGGAGGCGCTGGAGCTTCCGGGCTCGGCCAGGGACTACCACTTTGTTCTGCAGAGCGCGGTCGATCGACTGTGGAGTACACGTCGTGCGGAGCCTGGGGCCCTCGCCGCGCTTGAGGTGTTCGCCCTGCTGGACCTGGAGTTGATGGAAGCAACCCCGCACGCCGTGTCCTTCGACACCACTGATGCTCCGGCGGCGTTTGTGCGGGTGTCCTCGGTGCCACGGTTGATCGGCCTGCTGGAGCGCGAGGGCGCCTTCGCGGAAGCACTTGAGCTGGCGCGGCGGTTGGCCCGTTTCGGGCAGGGCGAGGATGTGGCGGCCCGGCTGTCGGAGAAAGCTCAGGCGCTGGTTACCGAGGCTGCGGCACAGGGTGGATCGTCATGAGTGCGGGCCTGGAGCGACTGATCCCGGCTGCCTCCTACTTGGAGGAGGCGTTCTTGCGGTGGGTGCTCACGCCGGCCGTGGACGCGTCGATCGTTGCGCGGATCCGCAGTCAGCACCCGGTCACCGTCAACGAGCGCGCTTACCGGCTGGACTACCTGATCGCGGGTGAGGCGCTGCAGTTGGCCGTCGAGCTCGACGGGTTCGCCTTCCACAGTGACCGGGCCGCGTTCACCTACGACCGGCTGCGACAGAACGATCTGGCCGCGACCGGCCTGACCATTCTGCGGTTCTCCTACGATGCGGTGCGTACGGACACGGCGCGCTGTGTGGCCCAGTTGCAGGCGATGCTGAGGCAGGATCCGCTCCTGGCGCCGCTGGTGACTGCCGTGCCTCGCATCGGGATCCCGGACATGGCTGGCGATCCGATGCGGGCCGCCGATCCGCCTGGCGGTGCCGAACTGCCTTCAGGCGGGGCGTACTTCGCCGGTGAGCGGGCCAGGGTGGACCGGGCGCCGCTGCGGGAGTGCCAGGACGAGGCGTTGGCCTCGTTGGCGAACTACTACGCCTCCGGCGGCCGGCATGCGGCTGCGGTGATGGCGGTGGGGTCGGGCAAGACGGCCCTGGGGGTGGCGGCCGCGTTGTCGTTCAGTCGACGGCGGGCGCTGGTGGTGACCCCGGGCTCGGTCATCCGCGGCACCTTCGCCAAGGCCCTCGATCCGGGGATACCGGGCAACGTCCTGTATGGGCTGGCGGGCGGGCCGCTGCTGCCCGGTGCCCGTCCGCCGGCCACGCTCGTCCTGGACGCGGACGACGGGCAGATCAGCCAGGTCAGCCGTGAGCGGCTCCTGGCTGCGGACATCCTGGTCACCAACTTCCATGCGCTGGGCACGGGCGACAGTGACGGGGACCTGCTGGCCAAGCTGGAGGCGGAGGACATCGACTTCATCGTCGTCGACGAGGCGCACATCGCGGCCAGCGCCTCCTACCAGCGGCTGTTCGCCCACTTCCAGGGTGCGCGCACACTGCTGATGTCGGCGTGCTTCCAGCGTTTGGACGGCAAGCCGATCGACGCCGATGTCGTCTACCGCTACCGGCTGGTCGACTCCGTCGCGGACGGGTCGGCGAAGAACCTGCGGGTGCACCGGTTCGCTCCCGAGGTGGCGTCGACGGTGTATGAGGCGGTGTGGCCGGACGGGCGGCGCGAGCAGATCGTGGGCCGTGATGCTTTGCTGGCCACGCTGGGCGACGAGCGGAAGATGGCACGCATCACCGCACAGTCCGAGGCGCCGATCCGCCAGGTGATGGCCGTGACGCGGGCGTGTCTGGATGCACAGGCCAAGCTGCTGGCGCCCGTGAAGCCGAGGGTGCTGTTCGCGGCGATGGGCCAGGCGCATGCTGAACAGATCGCGCGGATCGCCGAGGAGTACGGGATCCCCAGTGCCACGCTGCACCACAGCATGCCCGCCTCCGCGATCGCCTCCACCCGGCGGCGCTTCGAGTCCGACGCCGGGGATCTGCAGGGCATCGTGCAGCTGCGGATGCTCGGCCAGGGCTACGACTTCCCGCCCATCACCGTGGTCGTACCGCTGCGCCCCTATGGCAGCTTCGGCGAGTTCTACCAGTTCGTCGGCCGCGGTGTCCGCGTCCTGCGCCAGACCGCGGTGGCTGCCGACCAGCAGTACCTGGACGTGGTCTGCCATGCCGAACTCGGCCTGGAGGAGCATCTGGAGGCCATGTGCGCGGACAACGACATGGATCCCGCTGTGCTCCTGGATGTCCCGCTGATCGACGCCACCACCATGGAAGGGGATCTCCCCGGCCCCGGCGGCGCCGCGGAGGGGGCCGGCGGGGGTCTGGGCGGTGTGGACGCGTTCGTGCTGTACGAGCGCGGACGCGTCGAGCAGCGCGTGGTGCACGAGCTGGACCGTGTGGAGGCCCGAAGAACGGAGCGGGAGATGCAGCTGATGGCCCAGCGCTACGCCGTCTATGCGCAGAACACCGCTGCGCCGGTGCCGTTTGAGCAGTTCGTCGAAACCATGCGGAGGCTGACCGGTGGCCGGTGACCCGACACGCTGGTGGCAGCCGGCCGTGGAATGCAGTCCCGAGCAGGCGCTCACCCTGGAGCGGGCGGCCGGGCAGCAGCAACGGTTCGCCGACGTCGACGCCCTGGCGGCCGGGCTGCTGGCCGCGGGGTTCGCCGGACGGCCGGTGGCCACCGTCGTCCCCGGCCGAGGACGCCACACGCCGGACACCGCCAAGGTGACGGCCCTCACCCGGGAAGAGGAAGTCTTCTGCGTCAACGCCTTCGGGGTCCAGGAGCAGCAGCGGCTCGGGGCGTGGTACCTGCCCCAGAAACTCTCGGTCAAGGCAGGGGCAGTCAATCTGCCGTATCTGCTGCGGGAACGCCCTGGCCACGCTCTGACGCTGGCCGCCGATGAGACCGCCCGCCTCACCGCTGTGGAGGACTGGGACACGGTGCTGCTGTGGGCGCTGCTGGTGCCGCTGTTCGAGACACTGCTTCAGCCCATCCGGCTGCGGGCGGCAGGAGAGATCTTCCCTCGCACAGAACAGCAGCGGTTCTGGACACTCATCGAGGAGCGTTACCGGCTGCTGGGCATCGACGAGAGCGCGCTGGAAGCCTTCCGCTTCGGCGGCGGCTGGCACCAGCTGGACCGTGTGGGACAGCAGCAGGCCCGCCTTCGTTTGCTGGACACCCTTGCCGCCGCCGACCTCGTGCAGCTTGCGGCACGTCACCGGATCCAGCGGTTGCAAGGGCTGATGGCTGGTTTCGCCAAGAAGGCCAGGACGGGAACAGCCCTGGCGCGCCGGGTGCTCACCAAAGAGCTGCAGCCGGTCGTCTCCGCGTACTTCGGGGGCGACTGGCTGGCTGTGCTGGATTACCTTCAGGCTCCCCCTCACCCGGATGAGGAGATCATCACCGCTCTGCCCGAGCCTCGTCTGTACGTCGGCATGGCCACGCAGACGGCCGGCATGGCTGCCGAGGCGGGCATCGCGGAGGACGAGGTCCATGCGATGCTCGCGGCCTTCCTCGGCGGCGGCAGTTCTCTGTCTCCGGTGGAGGAGCGGGCTGCGGCCCTGCGCGGCTGGTGGGCGGGCTTCGACCAGGCGCATGCCGGCCAGTCACGGGGAATGCCGTCGTTGTGGGGGCTGGTCGATCAGGATCTAATGAGTCTGAACCGGACCGAGCAGGGGTACACCCCTCAGTTGTACCGGCAGCGTCTGCCCGCCGATGTCTTGGAACGGGTGGGGCGGCTGTGGGAGACGGTGACGCTTGCGCGGTATCCCGGCAGCATCGTCAGCAACCCGCGCCCGCACCAGACCATGGCCGAAGCCCTCGGTCCCGCGGCCGAGTTCTGGCACGGCGTGGGCCTGACCGCCTGGTTCGTGTGCGAAGGTCCCTACTCCCGCACCACCTTGGACCGTGTCGACCGCTACTACAGCAGGCCGCTGGCCGCCCTGCGCGCGGCCGGATGCCCGGTCGACAGCGCCTTCTTCCGCGAACTGCAAGCCGCCGAACAACTCCTGGGGCCGGAGGAGGAGATCACGGACAGCGAGGACAGTACGGTCGAGACCCCGTACGGGCAGGTGACGTTCACCTCCAGCATGAGTCACGGCGCCCGCCGGGACGGCTTCAAGCGGGTACGGGATCTCATCACACGGCACCGGCGGGCCTGGGCCGAGCAGTATCTCGGTGCCTACGTGGAGGGCCGCTGGCGCTCCCAGTTGGAGGAGGTCGCCCACCAGCATCACCGCTTCGTCGCCGCCAAGGGGCGTCCCCCCACCCTGCCCCAGTTCGCGCGGTTCGCGACCACGGCAGCCAACCACTGGACGGGCGGCGACCTGGGGGCGCTGTACACGGCCATCGGCGAGCCGACGCCATCCCAACAGGAGCGGCCTACCCGCCTACTGACTGAGGACGGCTACGACTTCGCCCGCCGGGTGTACCAGGAGCTGGGCGGCAAGCCCGTCGACCACGACACCTGGGTGAACAACCCGGAAGAAACCCAACGGCAGTGGCAGCTCAGCCGCCTGGCCACCGAGAGCCTGCGCCACCTCCAGCTGCAGGAAGCACTCGGGCAGCCGCCGACCGCCAAGGAGTTCGGCGCCCAGCGTCTGACCTGGCCCTGGCCAGGCGAGGAAACCGAAGGCTGGCCCATCCTCGAGCGCGTCCTTGCAACGCTGACCCGTGCCAGCCTGGCCCCGGCCACTACCCGCTCCCCCACCAGCCCGCTACCCGGCGAGGAGAGCGGCACCCTGCAACTGCGGACGAGGGGAGCCAACGCAGCCATCCGCACCGAGCCGACGACGGTCCGCGTCACCTGCACCGGCGCACCCGTTGACGTGTCCGCTGTACTCCTCACCCGCAACGGCAAGGTACGCAGCGACCACGACCTCGTCTTCTACAACCACCCCAGTCACGACGGGGTCAGCGTCGGCGGGGACACCGTCACCGCCGACCTGGGCCTCATCCCTGACGACATCGCAACCATCGCCGTCATCGTCAGCATCGACCTCGAGGCCCAACCCGCCGCAGTCTTCGACCATCACACCCAGTGGCAAGCAGACATCACCCAGCCCTCCCGCACCCAACTGGCCTTCACACCTGACCCCTTCTCCTCGGGTGAGACCGTCACCATCGCGGTGGAGCTCTATCGCCACACGACCGGATGGAAGGCCCGTGCCGTCGGGCAGGGCTACGACACCGGGCTGGCGGGCCTGGCCACCGACTACGGCATCGACGTCGAAGCCTGACGCCCCCTGTCTGGTACGCGAAGCCGTCGACGACCAGGTAAGTGCGGCCACCGCCGTCGATCTCGCGTGCGAGAGCCGCTGCTGGTGCCCAACCTTCCAGGTGTTCCTGCGCCAGCTGGATCTTGCGCACACGATCTCTCCTTGGGTTTCCGTTCCGTCCCGGTACGTCAGGGAGGTTAGAGTGACCGCGACGCGCACCATGGGGGGTGCCAAGTGAGCAAGGCACGCTGGAGGTGAGCATGGGGCTGCGCCCGACACACCTTGGCTACGCTTACCAGGACCTGCTCACCGCGCTGCGACTGGTGGACCTGGCGGTGGGACGTGCGAATTCCCTGCTGGTCGACACAAAGATGTTCACCGGCGACCGATTCGATGACATCACGTGCGAGTGGAGCACCGGCAGCCGCGAGCGGCTGCAGATTAAGCACACGGATTATGACCGCGCGTTGTCGCTGGAGAGTTTTACAAAGGACAAGCGAGGCCTACGCCTGGATCTGCTCTTCTCCTCCATGGACCACGACTTCACCTCGGATCCGGGTTCCTCGCACCGCCTCGTGGTGCGCGACATGCAGCCGGAGGATCCCGAGCTGACCCGGGTGCTGCGCCCGGTCCACGCCAGCACCGATCCCGGGCCTGCACTGCACGGCCTGAGCAGCAAACGGTTCCGTTTCGACGCCGCTGCGCTGCGTGCACACGCTCCGTGGAAGGAGATGCTCGCCCAGGTCAGTGATGACCTGCTCAACCGCGCTTGCGCATCCCTGGTCGTCGACACGGATCTTCCGGCGTGTTCGCTCAACATCCGCGAGCCCGGGCCAGCCGAGGCGGCCTTGCTGCACCGCATCACCGAAGAACTCGGTGCCGGACGGCCGCCGAACCGGCATCGCACACCCGAGGAGGTGGCGCTGGCCCTGATCGAGGCGGCCAAAGCGGCGCGCAGCCGGGCGGGGACCGTGATGGTCGAGGACCTGCTTCCTCGTCTGAGTCTGGAAGTCGACTTCGGAGCGGTCCGTGAGGGGCACCCCGTGGACCGTGCCACCGAGGTGAGACGTCCTACGGTGCTCACGGGCGTGGTCGCGGCCGTGAAGGACGCTGCGCAGCAGGGGGGTGTCGTGGTGGTCACCGGCGCTCCCGGCATCGGCAAGTCGTGGTTGTGTGAGCAGCTCGGGGATGCGCTGCGGGAGACATGGCTGGCGGTGAGGCATCACTGCTGGCTCGGTGCCGCGGACATCGACCGTGAGCAGCGTGTGCTGACCGAGGTCGTGATCGGCAGCCTGCTGAAGCAGCTGGGGACGGCCGTTCCAGAGGCGCTGGCGCAGGTCAGGCCACGCTACGCGGCCACGCCGGAGACCCTCACGGCCGCGGTCACTGCCGCGCGCGGCCTGGCACCGGACCGGCCGATCGCGCTGATCGTGGACGGTATCGACCATGTCAGCCGGGTTCTTGGATCCACCACCGGCAGCGCCTTTCGTCCGCGGGTGGACCCGGCGGCCTCTCTGGTCACGGACCTCTCCGCCCTGGAACTGCCGCCCGGTGTCGTGCTCGTCCTGGCCAGTCAGCCCGGCCCTCACCTCGAGGCCGTCGACGCCGGTGCCTCCCGTCTCACCGTTGCCCCGCTCAACCGCGCCGAACTGCATGCTCTGGCGGACCGCCTGGGCGTGCTGACGGCCCTGGCGTCCTCCCCTGCCGGTGAGGGGCTCGATCCCGCTGCGCGGGCGAGGACCGCGGTCGCACTGATCGAGGAGCGCTCTCGAGGCAACGCCCTGTACGCCACGTATTTGTGCCGGCAGGCCATTGGTCCTGCCCCGGGCCTGGGAGCGGCGCCGGCGCCGGATGGTGCCGGCGATCCTCTGGAAAGGTTGCGGACGGTGCCGTCGTCGGCGCACGACCTCGACGACTACTACGCCTATCTGCTGGCCGGTCTGACCCCCGGACAGCGCTCTGCTGTCAGCATGCTCGCAGTCTGCGACTTCGCTGTGAGTGCATCGGAGCTCGAGGAAATTTTCCCGCTGCCCGGAATGCAACTCGGTGCCGCGCTGAACAGCGTGGCACCAATCGTCGCGCAACAGCCGGGCATCGGCGGACTGAAGATCCATCATGAGAGCTTCAGCCGCTTCATCCGCCGGGTCGATGGCGACGACACGTGGGTCGATCAGGTCCGGTCCCAGGCCGCCGACTGGTTGTCCCAACGGGGCTTCTTCACCGATCCCCGCGCGTTCCGGCACCTGCCCGAACTGCTGGCCGCACTGGGGCGCGATGACGAACTCGCTCTGCTAATCGAACCCGATTTCCTCACCCGCGCGATTGCCGGGCTGCAGCCGCCTCAGGCCATCGTCCACACTCTGACCGTTGCCGCGCGGCGTGCGGCGGTCCGCAACGACTGGCCCACACTGGTGCGCTGCGTCGAACTGAGCCGGGCGCGGGCGACGTATGAGGACGAAGGCCTGCCAGGTTCCCTGGTGCCGTATGCGGATGTGCTGGTGGCGCTGGTGGGAGCCGACCGCGTGGCGGCAAGCCTGATGTACGAGGGTGTGACCACGTTGGCGGCGCGGTGGGGCCTGCAGCTGTGTGCGGCGGTCGACCGGGCCGGCTGTGCCGCCCCGTGGGAGGCGTACCTCACGGCCTGGGACAAGGCACGCAAGGATGAGCGTGTCGACTACGGATCCGAGAGCGATGAGTCGGTGTTCCTGGCGGAGTTGCGCGGACGGATCCGGTTGCCAGCCCGGGCTGCTGACGATGTCGAGCTCGGGCAGGCCCCGCGTACGCTCGCGCAGCGGGTCGCCCGGTTCCTCGACCAGGAGGCTCTGACCTCGCCTGAGGATGCGCTGGGTGTGCTGTTGGACTGTCTGGGTCCAGACCCGTTGCTCGAGAGCGCGGAGCTCATCGAGCAGCCCGACCGGCGCGCGGCCCTTTTGCTGCACCTTGCGGACGCCCATGGCACGGCGGGCGGCGCGCTGCCGTCTGCCCGCACGCTGGCCACCGCGGCCTGGGCCAGCGGGCCGTGCGACCCGCGGCGCCTGCTCCGCCATGGTGTGGCAGTGTCGGACCTTGCCGAGGAGCTCTTTTCCGGGGACATCGCCGCGGTTCTCGCGAAAGCAACACAGGATGTACTGACCGATCGTGCCAGTGGCCTGTCCGGCCCGGTGAACAGGTGGCTGACACTGCTGGCCGTGGCCCATGCAGCCGATCCGCAGGCGCCCGCCCGACTGCTCCCCCTCCTGGACGGCGATGGCTTCTACCGTGCCTGGCTGCGCTTCACCCTTGCCACCGTCGGCCTGCACCGCGACGTCGAGGCGGGCATCCTCACAGCCGAAACCGCGTCTGCCACCGTGCGTGTCGCGCTCGAACAACTTGCCCAGCATGCAAACGCGTTCACGGGCAGCCCCCGGGCTTGCGATCTTGCGGACATCCACCGGCAGGTGCGGCAGGTGTTGCACGACGCCGTCGCCCTGCTGCGCGGCGATGATGTCGCTGTGGGCATCGCCTTCCTGCAAGCCGTCAGCAAGGGCACCACCACCTCTCTCATGGGCATGGCCGGAACCGGCCCGCTGATCACCACGGAGC
Source organism: Streptomyces sp. NPDC107550 (assembly GCF_055639095.1). Lineage (NCBI taxonomy): Bacteria > Bacillati > Actinomycetota > Actinomycetes > Kitasatosporales > Streptomycetaceae > Streptomyces > Streptomyces sp. NPDC107550. The sequence goes on along the minus strand of NZ_JBVKBC010000035.1, from coordinate 48,957 downwards.
TGGTGTCCCTGCTCGCCGGGAGCGTCGGTCAGGCAGGGGCCGACGTCGTGCACGAGCTCATGCGCACGTTGCGCGGAGCGCAAGCCGAGCGCCGTGCTCTGTATGCGGAGGACGCCGACTTCGAGCTTGAGATGGCCCGTGTGAGTCTCGCCTGCGACGACCCGCACGAGGCGCAGCGGTGCTGGGAGCGTGCCGCCCGCTACATGGGGGCCTATGGCGGTCACAAGGACATCACCATCGAGGAGCTGCTGGATCCGCTGCCTCAGCTCATGCAGGCCGATCCCGTCCAGGCGCAGGTGCGTCTGGCGCGTACGCAGCCTCTTGTCCATCTCGTCGCGGACTGCACCGACGGGCGGGGCACGGCGGGAACGCCGCAGGAGTGGTGGCGTTCCCTTGCGCGCCTGGATCCGCGGGGTGCCGCGCAGTTGGGCGCCCAGGTGCTGCTGGCCGAGTCCGGGCTGCCCGATGGCCGGGTAAGCGCGGCCCACCGGCAGCTGCTGGCCACGCAGGCTGACACGGCCGACCCCGTCGTCCTGGCCGCGCTCCGCATCGCCGCTGGACCCGATGGCCGCAGTATCCGGCAGGACGTTGCTCTGCTCACCAGGCTTGCTGACCTGCCCGGCGACGACGCGGCCCGCGCATCGCGTCTCCTGCCGGTGCTGGCCAATGCAATCACCTCCACCTACGACGACCAGACACTGATCGCCGCATCGCAGGCTGCCGGGGACGAGCCCACTTCTGCGCTGCGCACAGCAGCACAGCGTTGTGGCGGTGAGGGCGGCTTGCCCTGGGCGCCCCGCCCCGTGCCCAACAACACCTCACGTGACTGGTTCGGCCCCGAGAAGCACCCCACCACAGCCGCGTATCTGCACGCCCAGCAGCGCCCGACGCTGCCCGTAGGTGCTGCTGGCGCGCTTGCTGCGGTCCGTGACCGCACCAGCAAGGCATACGATGCCCCCTCGGGCCCACGGTGGTCGAGGGATGCCCTGGCCAATGCGGTCGGGTGGCGGCTCTTGGAGGTCATCGACGGTCAGGGAGCAGACGCAGCCGCCCAGTTCCTGCACCGGATCGCCGACGAGATGAACGCCTCCAACCCTCTTGAGCTGCTGGCCGACCTCGCCTCGGGGCTCCGCTTGCGCCAGGACAGCGATCCTGGTGTTTTCGGCCCTCTCGCCGCCACGGCGGGCATGCTCGCCTACACCAAGATGCGAGGCGGCGGCGGATGGCGTTCCTTCGGCGGCAATGACCGGCTGGATCTGTGGCAGCAGGCGCACTACGCGGACCCGGCCACCGCAGCCCGCAACCTCGCAGACCAGGTGGCCCAGGCCGTCGCCGAGGCGTCCTACAGCCGCACTATCGGTGTCAGCCTGGCCCTGGTCTCGGCGTTCGCTGTTCAGCCCCCGCTCGCTTCACCCCCGGCTGTCAGCGCTTTCGCCTGCTGGGATGCGGCGTATGGCGTCATCGCCCACCGTCTGCCGGGCCGTGCCCGTCTCGGCCAGGGTGCCTACCACCCGGTGCCGGAGCAGGCGACCCAGCACGACATCGACACCGCACTGTGCGAACTTGCGTTGGCCACGATTGCCCTGCCCGAACGCGGCGACAAGCGCCGCGCCCTGATCGCAGCGACGGTTCTGCTGGCCAGCCGTTCCGGCCAGGCGCAGGCAGCCCTGGCACGCGTCCTCTCCTTCGACCTCGGAGCTGGCCCCCTGACCTGGCTCCTGACCGTCCTACAAGGACACCTGCCCGACGGACCTCTGGATGCCGCCCTTCTCGAACAGCTCGTCACGCTGTGCGGCAGTGACGTGCTGTCCGTCCGTGCCGATGCGTCCGCCATCCTGGCCCGCGCTGGCCACCAGGCGCCCGCCCCTGCGGCAACGGCAGCTCATCCGACACTCGCACGCGCCATCGCCGCCGCCCTCTCCCCCAGCGAGGACAGCGCATGAACAACCCTCGGGAGTTCGCAACCCACCTCGTCGACCACTACCTGGGCGACCGCCTAAACGCCGCCGGCAGTCCGGCCGGGCTCCGCGAGACCGTCATCGATCTCGTGATCGATGCTCTTCCGGACGTCGAGACGCTCATGCGCATGCAGCTGGACCTTCTGACCAATGGACGCCGCAGCCAGCTTCCCGACGCCTATCTCGCCGACCAGGCCGCCGCCGAAGACGCCCTGCAACGCGCTGCCGCCGGCCTGCGTGCCGCGCTTGCCCAAGCGGGACATCTCGGCAACGCCCAGAATTTCGAACGCGGCGCGGCCGCGCGACTGCGCGATGACCCCCGCGCGGCCCTGCGTGCCGAATTCGCCCGCATTCCCCGCCCTCTGACTCGTCCCGAGGCCCTGGCGTGGTCGCTTGATCCAGCACCGTGGTTCAGTGAGAGCCATCAAGCGGACAAGCCCTGGCCGCCTTCCGGCTTCGCTTCGGTCGCGGGCCTGCGGTCCCTGCCGGGAAACGCCATGGCCTTTGCTCGCGTGAATGAAGGTCCGCACGAGGGCTGGGTGCAGATCGGCTTGTTCGAGCGGCAGCGCACTCCTGCACGCCGATACCCGGATCAGCCCGCCCGCCAACTGCAGATCGCCGTCGGCCTGGAGGCCCTCGACGACGACCCGCCGCCCGGCACACTACCCGCCTGCCAGGCCCCCTGGCAGCTGTGGACCAGCCCGTGGCGGCGCCTGGGACTCGGCCTTACAACCGAGTTAGCAGCCGAGCACATCAGTGCCGCAGACCAGGCCTTGACGGCCCTCACTGACGCTGGAACCGCTGGCCTGATCGATACGCCTCGCCCTCGCACCCTGAGCGGCCTCGGCCTGCCCGTCTACGTACTCGCACCCGCAGCCAGCGTCGTGGCCGCACTCGGCCTTGAACCCACAGAGGGAATCTGCGGGTTCAGCCTCAGCGACGCCACCGGTGAGGCAATGATCTGCCGCCAGTGGCACGGCCGCCTCGTCCACGACGGAAACTACGAACCACTCCTGCCCGCGGTCGCGGGAGCTGATCTACTCATCCGGCCCGACCTGTTCGCCCGGCTGCACGACACGATCGGCGCCGCGCGCTGCCGAGCCGGCGTCAACGTCCACCACGAATCAGCCGACGACACCCTCGACGACGAGGACTGAGGGCGCCCCAGCGACGACGCTCCCATCAACCCGCCTTCATGTGGCAGGCGTGCGGCGACCTATTCATCCGCGCCAGCGACGGGGCTGTGCCTGAGCGTAGATGGTGTGCTGGGTCAGGTGGGCGAGGACTGCGTGATTAGCCTCCCAGCCGTCGGCGACCTTGGAGGCGGCTCCGGGGTGTGCGGGATCGTTGGAGGGGTGGGCGTCGAGGAGTTCGGCGATGCCGGCGCGGGCCACGACGATGCAGGCGTGGCGGTGGCGTGAGGTGAGGACGCACAGGCGGCCGGCTTCCAGGTGGAAGGTGGAGGCGTCGCCGCGGCCGGAGAGGGGGTGCAGGACGATGGTGACGCGGAATTCGCAGCCTTGGAGCCGGTTGGCGGTGTCGACGGTGACGCCGTGCAGTTGGGGGTAGTGGCGGGCCAGGAGCGCGCGGATGTCGTGAGCCTGGCTGCGGTGGGCGGTGCCGATGGCGATGTCACCGGGCTGCAGGGCGTGCCCCTGGGGGGTTTCCTCGCAGGTGGTGATGGCGCGTCGGGTCAGCAGCCGGTCGGCGATGCCGAGGGTGGTCTGGAAGGCTTCGATGTCGCGCTGGCCGGTGATGCGGGCCGGTAGTTCGAACAGTGCCCATCCGGTTCGGGCGGCGTGCTCGATGACCTCGTCGGTGGGGGTGCGGATGTCGAGAGGGGAGAACGTGAGGGTTCGGTCGGCTTCACTGCTTCCGGCGTGGAAGGTCGTGGAGGGGTAGAAGGCGTTGCTGATCGGGGGGACGGCTGAGGGCGGCAGGCGCCAGGACACGGGCAGTGAGTGGACGGGCAGGTCGCGGTTGTTGGCGAGCAGGACGGCGACCGCGCTGTTCATGGGGTCGTGGGACAGGCCTTGGAAGCGGTCGGTTGCGACCTCGGAAAAGGGGTCGAGTTGGCCGGGGTCTCCGACGAAGAGGGCCCGTTCGAAGATGCCGGCGGTCCACAAAAGCGTGTCGGAGCGCATCTGGTAGGCCTCGTCGATGATCGCCCATGGCCATCGGCGGTCGGTGACCGTGGCCCATTTCATGGCGGTTCCCACGATGACGTCGGCCGTCTTTTCGAGGGCTTCGATGCGGGTGCCGATGCGGATGCCGGGATGTGCCTGCAGGTCGTGCGGGACTGTGTAATCCGTTGCGGTGAGCCGGGCGGTTCTCAGGTGCGGGTGGTGCCGGGCGAATCGCCGCACGAGGTGGTCGACCTGGCTGTTGGTCTGGGCGATGACGGGGCAGGGGGTGCTGGATTGCGCGAGGGTGTCGGCGGCTCGGGCGACCAGGGTGGATTTGCCAGCGCCGGGCGGGGAGTCCACGACGAGTCCGCGGTGGGTGAGCGTGGGCAGTTGCTCCAGGACGGCGCGGGCGGCCTGGTCCATCTGCTGCTGCGGCGACTGCCGGTGAGGCGGTGTCACTGTTCTTCCTCGCCCTCGCCCTCGTTGCTGTGGTCCGGCTGGTCGGCGGGAGGCCCGCCGTGGGTCCAGGGTGTCTGCTCTCGTGCGGGGAATTCAGGCATCCGGTAGGGGGCGGGTGCGATGGTGAATACGAGGAAGGCGCCGGCGTCGGGCAGGACGGCGTGGTTGGGGCGGTCCATGGTGCCCATGCCGGCGGTGATCTCAAGTTCGACGAGAGTGTCGCCGTCGGCCGGGGTGACCTCGCAGATCTTGTAGCGGGCGCTGCGGTAGGTGTGGCAGGCCAGGAGCTGACCGGGTTCCATCGGCACGGGGTCCGGGGTGGACACGGTGAGCCGGGGCCGCCATTGGGTACGTCCACTGGGGCCGCGCAGGGTGTGTTCCGCGTCGATGGTGGTGACGGTGCCGCCGAAGGCTTTGCCGGTGGTGCGCAGTTCTGCCCGTACGAAGGGGTCTTCGGCGGTGCGTTCGGCGGCGAAGGCGACGGCTGCGTGTTCCATGCGGGCCAGGCGGACGGCGGCGGCAACGGCATTGTCGCGGGCCGGACGGGGGCGTCCGTCCTGGGTCAGGTAGGTGCATTCGTCGGTGAATACGGTGCGTTCGTGGTCCCAGCGGCGTGCAGTGCTCTTGGCTTCGGGGAGGGCCTGCAGGAGCGTGTAGGCCTGCCACATCAAATCCCAGGTGGGCTGCAGGTAGGTGGCCAGCAGACGGTCGAGTTCTTGCAGGGTGCGGGGCTGCTCCTGGTCCAAGGCCCGGCGGCGGGCGCGGGCATAGGCGTCGAACAGGGGCGCCAGGTGGTCGTTGTCGAAGGGGGCGTCGGTGGCTGGTCCCGCCGGACGGTGGGTGGCCGGGTCTTCTGCCTCCAGTGCGGCGTCGCGTCCCGAGGCTGCGTGGCGGGGCGGGTCGATCCAGGCCAGCAGGGTGGCCAGGTCCTCGTCCTCGAGGGGGCTTTGGCCGCTGATCCAGTGCATGCCGAGGAAACTGGTCATGGGGATGAGGGCGGCTGAGCCGGGGAGGTCGGCGCGGTCGGTGAGATAGGTGAGCCAGTGTCCCAGGCACTGGACGGCCCGGGAGCCGGGAGCCTGGTCGTCGACGCTGCGGAACCTCAGGTCGTCTCCGAGGTCTTTCAGGTGCTGCACGGTCTGGGGGTTGGGGACGAGGATCTGGGGGGCGTCGGTGTAGCGCCAGCGTGCCGGCTTGTTGTTGGTGGCGGGCAGGTGTTCGCGGTGCCGCTGGCAGGCGTTGATGTAGGCGGTGACCGTGTCTGCCAGGGCGGCGAGCATGGGGCCGGTGCTGCCCGAGGGCGGCGCGACCAGGAGCTGGGGGCGGTGCGGGTCGGTGCCCAGCATGACGGCCAGCGGTCGTGCGGCGGGGCCGGTTTGCTTCAGCGCCAGCAGCATCAGCGGCTGGTCGCTGAGGTGGAGGTGGCACAGTTGGCTGGCGCGTTGGGCGTTGCCGGTCTGGGCGGCGCGCATCCGAAGGAGGGAGGTGAGCTGGATCATGCGGTGTCCGTGTGGAGGTCTGCGTGGATGTGCTGTGCGTGGCGCAGGGCCTGGGTGATGTCTTGCTGGTCCCGTGAGGGGTGCATGCGTCCGTCAGCGAGGTCCAGGGCTTTGGCGATGGTGTCGATTCCCGCGAGGTCGTCGCGGACTGCGGTGCCCAGGGCAGCGGTCCTGCCCTGGTTGAGGGCCTCGGTGCGGCAGTGAAAGGACAGGTCGCAGTGGTGGCGGCAGCCAGGGGTGTAGTGCGGCCGCACGGTGACGAGTGCGGCAACGAGTTCACCGCGGGGCCGGGTCGGTCTCTGGTCGGGGCCGGGCGCCAGGTCGAAGGTGGTGCCCGGGGGAAGGTTGTCCAGCAGTTCGGGCAGGCGCCTCAGCCTGCCGAGGTGGCGGCTCAGGTTCTTGATCTGCTTGTGCGCGCTGAAGGGCGTGGCGGTGGGGTGGCCGGTGAAGTTGCGCGGGTTGACCAGGATCACGGTGTCGGAGACACGGTCTGGCGGGAGGCCGTCGCCGGCGAGGAGTTCCCGCAGAGCCAGGACGTAGGCGGCGGCCTGGGTCAGTGCTGCGGTGGCCTTGACGGGGTCGGGCTGTCCGTGGATGACGGGGAAGGATTTGATCTCAACGACGTGGAAGACCCCGTCGAGCTGGAAGGCGATGACGTCGGGCTCGAGGTAGACCTGGTGGCCGGCGACGGTCAGACGCAGTACGGGGTGGTCGAGCAGGGTGCGGGGGTCCGACCTGCGGTGTGCTGCGCTGAGGATGAGGGAGCGGGTGCGGGCGTGGCGTAGTTGCGGGGAAGACTTGTCGTCATCGCTGCCGACGCTGTTGACATCCTCGTAGGACACCTCGGGCAGGGTCAGGCCCAGGGCTTTGCGGAGCAGCGGCACCAGGGGGGCTCCGGCCTGGGCGGTGACCTTGCGCTCGAAGGCGATGCCGTAGTCGAGGGCGAGCTGGGATTTTCTCAGCGGCCGCGGGAGGTCCAGATGGGCGGCGAGGGCGTCTTTGTCGATGCCGGCCGCGTCCAGCATGGAGCGGCGGTCGCAGCTCGGGTTGGCGGTCAGCGCCGCCAGGGTGCGTGCGTTGTGCGGGATGGGCGGGGCGGTTCCGCGCAATGCGCCCAGTCGTGCGTCGAGCAAGCTCACTGTTTTCCTTGGCGGGACAGGGCACAGCTGTGCTGGTTGCAGGGGTGGGTTTACGAAGTACGGCGCAGGCGGGCGGTGTTGCGCAGGATATTGCCGAAGATCTGCTCCGCGTCGCCGAGTTGCTGGCGTGCCCGCTGGGCCGCTTCGGCGCGGGTGTCGGCGTCGTCGTCGGCGTGGATCGCCAGTTCCGCTGCGGCGGCCCGGCGCAGCGCGTCCAGGTCGAGCGGGCCCCGGGGGGTGTCGCCGTGGATGTTGCGGCTGTAGTGCAGCAGGAGCTGTTGGACGGGCTGCGGCATCCCGGCCTCGCCGGCGAGGTGTTCGGCGGCGTCCGCGAGCCGCAGGGCCGATGTGAGGAAGTGGACGCGCTGGGTGAGCGGTCCTACCAGGCGCTGCTCCAGTGGCCAGGTGCTCAGGGCGAGCAGCGCGCGGGCCGGTGAGAGAAGGTCGGAGGTCAGCGCGGGGCAGATGTAGTAGGCGCGGCCGTAGGGGGCGGAGCGGAAGGAGCGTTCCTCGTCGCGGCGCAGGGTGGTCATGCGTGCCGTGTTCAGCGGGCTGGAGAAGAACGCCTGGTGGACCTGGCTGAGCAGTTTGGGCGAGGCGGGGACGGTGAGGAGGGCCAGCGCCTGGTGGACCTGGTCGCGTACGGGCACGCCCTGGTTCGGCTCGACGACTGCCAGCGCGGGCTCGGGCCGGATCTCTGGCTGGACCTCCGGCTGGGCCACCTCCGGGACATCGCTGAGCCCGCACAGCACGTTCCAGGCGTGCCGGGTGCGTGTCAGCTCCTCACCCAGGACGTTCACTTGGACGTTGTCCTGTTGTGTGAGCGCCTGCCGGAGCGCCTCTTGCAGCTGTTGCATGCGCTTCTCGAGTGCGACCAGATGCTCGTCCATACCCGCATGCTAGCAGTCACTCGGGGCTTCCAGTTTTACTCCAGGTATTGCGAAGAGCGGCATGCGAGGGGCCCGGTCGCGCAGGGGTGCGTCCCGGTGGGGTCGGTGACCGTCGGCGCGGACTCCGGCCGGACCGCGTCCGGGGCGGCACTGAGCCCGCACAGAACATCCCAGGCATGTTGAGTGCGTGTCAATTCCGCACCCAGAAGGCGCACTTGGCAAGTATCGTGTTGCGTGAGCGCCTGCCGGACCGCCTCCTGCAGTTGCTGCATGCGCTCCTCGAGAGCGATCAGATGCTCGTCCATGCCGGGATGCTAGCAGTCACTCGGGACGCCCAGTTTTGCTCCAGTTATTTTGGTGTACAGTCCCGGGCTCATAAGGCACCACCGGTGCCCTCCTACGCCTCGCTTCCAGAAGGGCGCATGAAGGCATGAGCAGACTGCTCCACACCTCCGACTGGCATCTGGGCCACATCCTGCACGGGCATCCACGCGACGAGGACTTCGATACCGTCCTGGCCGAGATTGTGGCCATCGCCCGGGAGAGCCAGCCGGACCTGATCGTCCACAGCGGCGATCTGTTCCACTCCTCCCGTCCCACCGTCCGGGACATGTTCCGCGCAATGCGCGCCCTGCGCGAACTCGCCGCCATCGCCCCCACCGTGGTCGTGGCCGGCAACCACGACTCCCCCCACTACCTGGAGTTCCTCCACTTCGTGAGCGGTCCCTCCTGCGGCCGGGGCCTGTTCTTCGTCGACCGGCTCCGCCCGGCACACGACGGGGGCGTGATGACCTTCGAGGCCTGCGGCGGTGAGCAGCGCATCCGGCTGGCTGTCCTGCCCTTCGTGCACCCGAACCGGTTCTGGCGGCGCGATTCCACCTCCGGCACGACGTATGCCGACTACGCCGAGGCGATGCGCGGCCTGCAGGGGGAACTGACGGAGGCCTTGCACGAGGGGTACGACCCCGACCGGGACATTCTGCTGTTCACGGCCCACGTGTTCGTCAAAGGCGCCAGGACCTCCCCGAGCGAACGGGCCGTGGACGAGGCCTTCGAGACCCCTCCCGAAGATCTTCCGGTGGTGTCATACGCCGCTCTCGGACACATCCACCGCCCGCAGGCCATCGAGGGCCTGAAGTTCGCCGCCCGCTACGCGGGCAGCCCGCTGGCCATGGACTTCGGTGAAGCCGACGAGACCAAGAGCGTCGTGATCGTCGACGCCGACCCGGGGCGGCCGGTGCGGGTGCTGCCGCGCCGGCTCTCCAGCGGCCGGCGGCTGACCCACTTCACCGGACCCCTCGAGGAACTGAAGGCCGCGGCCGACCAGTACGACGGGACCTTCCTCAAACCGGTGATCACCGGCGAGGAGCCCGACGGGCTCCTCAGCCAGAAGATCGCCGAGATCGTCCCGAACGCGATCCTCATCAACCCGGCCCCGGCCCGGGAAGATGCCGCCGGCGCCGTCCTGGACGGTGACCTGGGCGATGAGCCGGAACTCCCCGACGCGTTCCGGGCCTACCTGGCCCGTGAGGGAGTGGACGCAGATGCCGCGGAGTCGACCGTCACCGCCTTCCTCCACCTGCTCAACGAACTCGACGACGAGACGCTGACCCCGGTCCCGGCCGAGGAACAGCTGCGCGCCGCGCTGGAAAATCCCTGGAAGGAGGCGTCGTGAAGCCCTTGCAGCTCACCCTCACGGGCGTGCGCAGCTACGCCGGCACCTGCAGCATCGACTTCACCGGCAAGCGCCTGCTCGCCATCCTGGGCAACACCGGCGTGGGCAAGTCCACCATCCTCGAGGCGATCATCTTCGCCCTGTACGGGACGTGTTCGTGGTCCAAGGACCCCAAGGCCGCCTACGAGCTGATCGGCAAGGGATGCCCCAGCATGGACGTGGCGTTCGAGTTCTCGGCGAACGGCCGCGAGTGGAGTGTGCGCCGCACCCTGCATGCGGAAGGCAAGAAGAGGCCGCAGGCCGTGCTCGAGCCCCTGGCCGATGACAGCGCCGACTTGCGGGTCGACGGCAAGTCCGCGGTGACGCAGGCGGTGACCCGGATCATCGGGCTGGACTGGGACGGCTTTGTCAGCACGGTCCTGCTGCGCCAGGGGAAGTTCGACGCCCTCCTCAAGGCCCCCAGGGCCATGCGTGCCGACATCCTGCGGCACATCTTCGGCATCAACGAGCTCGAGCGTGTACGCAAACGGGCCGGCGTGCGACTGGAGCGCCTGAATACGCAGATCACCGAGGGAACCAGGGCCCGTGCGCTTCTCCTGCCGGATCCTCATGCTGCCGCTTCCCAGGCGCTGCTGGATCTGGAACGCACCCGGGGTATCGCGGCCCGCCGGCGCGAGCGACTGGATGCGCTGCGCGCGGCCCAGAGCCGGGCCGTCGAGCACAAGCACCGCAAGACGGGCTTGGACAAAGCGGCGCGGCTGCTGCGTGAGCGCGCTGTTGCGGATTCGAGCATCACGATGGCCGCGCTGGCGCGGAAGAAGAGGGAACTCGATACCGAGGCAGCAGAGCAGGAGACCACCGGACGCGACTTGGCCGCGAAGCTGGAGGCGGCGCAGGGCGCGCTGGATACGGCCGCACAGGCCGGTGACACGCTCCGCTCCCTGTCCAGCGCGTTCGCTGTCCTGTCCCGCCTGCCGGAGCGTGCAGCCGGCCTGGACGCCGTCGAACAGCGGCTGAAGCAGGAGCAGCTTCAGCACGACGAGCACGAACAGGAGCACACGCAGGCACGACAGGAACTGGAAGAGCACGAGCAGCGCAACGCGGCCCTCGTCGAGGCCGCCGGCCGGGCCGAGCGCATGGTGAGCGAGGCGCGCACGCACACCGACCAGGTCCAGGAGGCCGTCCGGGCAGCGCTGCAGGAGGCCAACGCCGCGGCCGGGCATCTGCAGACACAGCGCACGACGCTCGAGACGGTGGAGGAACAGCGCGGCCACAGCGCCGGCCTGGAGAGCGAGCTGAAGAAGCTGCGCGGCGCTCTGGAAGCGGCCCAGGACGACCTCGCAGCGCTGCAGCGCAGGGAGGCGGCCCACGCGGCGGGTGCCGGTCTGGCACCCGGGGACGCCTGCACGGTGTGCACCCAGCCCGTCCCCAGCGACTTCGCTCCCCCGCCGCTGTTGGACGGCAAGGCACTTACTCAGGCCAAACGCAAGGTCACCACACGCTCGAACGCCGTCGAAGCGGCGGTGGAGGCCAAGGCTGAAGCGGCCGCCCAGCTGAAGGGAACCGAGCGGAAGGTCGAAAAGCACCGCCGCGGACACCTGGCCGCCCGCGAGCGCATGGACGCGGCGCTGCTCCAGGTGCAGGAGCTGGTGGATGCGGTACACCCGGCCGGTGCTCCCGCCACGGCCACCGCCCTGGACGCGCTGGGCCGGCAGACGACGGCTCAGGTGCATGCCCTCGCCGAGGGCGAACCAGTAGGCCGGGCGCAGATCACCCGTGCGGTCAAAGCACTTACCCAGCCGCTGCGCGACGCAGAGGGTGAGGCCCTCGCGGCCCACACAAGCGCCCAGGCGCAGTTGGGGGCGGCGCAGGCCGAGAACGAGGCGGCCCGGGCCGAGCTCAAGCGTCAGCGCGGCCGCCTGCAGCGTGAACGCAAACGGCTGGACAAGACCCGGCTGCAGTACGAGACCGAGCTGGCGAGTGTGCTGACGGAGGTCAGCGAACTGCCGCCCTCCATCCGCCCCGCCCAGCCCTCCCCATCACAACTGCCCTCCCTGCAGGGCATCGCCTCCGCTAAGGAGGCGGCCGGCCAGCGCCTCGAACGGCTCGAGCAAAGGACACTGGAGCGTGACGACGCCCAGAAGGCCCTCACGCTGCACAGCGAAAACCTGCAGGCCCTGGACGCACGCCGCCGGCGCACCGTCGAGACCCCCACACGCAAGCTCATCAAACAGCTGGAGCGCTGGGCGGACACGGCCACCGATGCCACAGGTCTTCTCGAGGCCGAGGCGTCCCCCGACCTGCCTCCCGTTCCGGACGCAGGCGACCTGGCCGCCGTCGACACCTACTGCATGGCCCTCACCTCGCTGCATCAGCGTCTGACCGGCGCTCTCGGGCAGGCCGCTCAGCACGCCGACGACGAGGTCCGCGCATTCGAGAAGGAGCTGATCCGCCAAGCCGGCGCCACCGCCGACGAGACGGACCCGGACCCCGGCTTCCCGGTGCCCGAGAAGAGCGACCTGCTCGCCCCCGCCGTCCTCGACCCGCTCAGCCGCAAGACCATCCAAGCCGAAGGCGCGCACGAGACGGCCAAGGCCGATCTGCGCACCGCACAGTCCCAAATCCCCTACGCCGACGCGCTGGGCTCCGCCCTCGAAGCCGCCAGCCGGCAGGCCGCGGTGTGGAAGAGCGTGAGCGACCAGCTCACCGACGGGAAGTTCCTCACCTATCTCACCGATCAGCGCACCCATGCGCTGCTCAGGCACGGCAGCAGGATCCTCCGGCAGATCTCCATGGGTGACTACGCATTCACCGATGACTTCCAGATCCTTGAACGCGCCACCAATCACGCGCGCGACCCGGAGACCCTCTCCGGCGGAGAGACCTTCCAGAGCTCCCTCGCGCTGGCGCTGGCGCTCGTCGAACTCCACAACACCAGCCACAACAAGCTGGAAAGCCTGTTCCTGGACGAAGGTTTCGGCTCTCTGGACAACATCCGCCTGGGCGACACCCTCGCCGTCCTGAGCGACAGCGTGGCCCAGGACAAGAGGGTCATCCTCATCAGCCACCTGTTCCCGGTGGCCGAGGTCGTCGACAACGTCCTACTTATCAACAAAACCGGCCAGGGCTCCACGGCCGCCTGGCTCACACCGCAACAACGCACCGCAGCCATCCACGACGGGATCCAGCGCCTGCTGGAAAACACCTGAGCAGTACCAACCGGCCACCACAGTCGCCGAGGAGCCCATCTCCCAGTCCCCGAACAGCCTCTTCGGGCGCCGGTGGCTCCGCGTTGCGGTGACCGGCAGGCCCGGTACTTCCTTCCCGGCGCATCACAGGGCGCCCCTGCATGCCTGCGGCCGGCGCTGACAAGAACTGGCTCAGCGCCGACCGCAGCCGTCCACCCGACGGCGCCGCAGCAGGGCGGCCGGGCCGGGTCCTCCCCGGTATCCCGGCGCACGAGTGCTCCTCGGGCAGCCGGGCTGTGAGGAACACGCCCCCTTCCTGGCGAAGGTGCTGATGCTCGCACCCGGCGCTGGCTGACGGCTGGGCAGTGCCCGCCTCCCCTGGCATGACGCCGCCTCACAGCCCTGGCGACGGCCCAGGGGCCGCCCGCACCGTCCTGACCGGACACCGCCAACGCCCTGCGGAAGCGCGGCACTTGTAGCCTTCCGCGCTTCGTATCCATTTAAGGAGCAGACCGCATGAATGACTCTTCTGCCGGCACGCAGGGTGCCGGCAAAGCGGTGTTCACCGCCCGCTCGGGGCGGCTGGCCGCGCTGCCGCGGTTGCTGTCGCTGGACCAGAGCGGCGAGCTGACCAGCGCACACGTGAAGCTGGTCGCCACGGCCGTGGGCCGCTCGGAGCGGGCGGTGTGGCGGTGGGTCGCCACCGCGCGCGCCACCGGCCACGTCGACGCGGCATCCCGGACACGGTTCAGCGTCACCCCCGAGATCCGGCGGCTGCTGGTGCTGTGGGGAGGCAACGCCTCCGCCGTCCACCGCGAGCTCAAGCAGCGGGCCCTGGACGATCCCCGCATGCCTGCGGCCCCGTCACTGTCGACGATCCACCGGGCGCTGCGCCGGGACCTGACGCCCGGGGAGCGGGCCGGGCTCGCCAAGGGGGAGGCCGCCCGGCGGGCCTTCGACGTGTTCGCACAGCGTCCTCCCGCGCACCGCAACGCCGCCTGGGAGGGCGACCACAAGTGCGTGCCCGTGCGGGTGCTGCTCGAGGACCAGCTCGTGCAGCCCTGGGTGACCTGGTTCATCGACTGCCACACCAAAGTCATCACGGGGGTGGCTGTGACGCCCCATGCACCCAGCGCGGATGCGGTGCTGGCGGCCCTGCGGATGGCCCTGGACCGTACCGAGCCCTTCGGGCCGGCCGGCGGCCTGCCGGGCCTGATCCGGGTGGACCGCGGCAAGGAGTTCCTGTGTGCCACCGTGGCCTCGGCCCTGGGCGCCTTCGCCGTGCCCGTCGTCGATCTTCCCGCCTACAGCCCGCATCTGAAGGGCACCATCGAAGCGCTCAACGGCGCGGTCGAGGACATGCTGTTCGTCTCCATGCCGCGCTACGTGCACCGGCAGACGCTCACCGGCGGGCGTACCGCGGATCCGGACGAGCCCGCGCTCTCCTTCGAGGCGTTCGTGGAACTGCTGCTGAAGTGGGTGCACTGGTGGAACACCGAGCACCAGCCCAGGGCGCTGGGCGGCCGTACCCCGATGCAGGCGTGGTCGTGCGATCCCACTCCCCTGCATGACGTTCCCGCCGAACAGCTGGCCCATTTCGGACTCGAGGACGACGGCCGCACCCGCACCATCACCACGCAGGGCGTGCGGTGGCGCAACCGCCACTACATCGCCCCCTGGATGGTCGGCCAGGCCGGTGTCCGTGTCGCGGTGCGCCACCTGCCCCACCACGACCTGACCATCGAGGTCTTCGGCCTGGACGGCGTACACCTGGGCAGCGCCGTTCTGGCCGAGGCGGCCAGCGAGGAGCAGGTCCGTAAGGTCCGCAGCGCCCGCACCGCGAAGGCGCGGCGGCTTCGCGCGGACATGAAGGCCGCGGCACGGCTGCGCCGCGAGCGCTTCGAGGCCGTCACCACCGCCGCCCCGCCCGAGCGTCTGGGTGCGCTGACCGAGGCGGAGGCCGAGGCAGAACTTGCCGACTCGGCTGCCACGGACCTGCGGCGGGCCGATCCCGGCTACATCCCGCACCAGCCCGTCCCGGACGGCTGGGCCCGCCCGATCCCACCGGCCGCGGACGAGCCGGAGGACGACACCCCTGAGGAGAACGCGTGAGCGGTGACATGGACTACGGCAGGCTGCCCGCAGAGGACGAGGACCACTTCCACCGCCTCGATGCGCACCTGGTGGCCACCGACGCGCTCATGACGACCCTGGACGACGTCCAGGCGACGATCGATGCCAAGGCCATGATGGTCGCCTACGGAGCGGCCGGATACGGCAAGACGATGTCGGTGAACTCGGCGCTGCGCAAGATCGCCCCCGACAACACCTACCGCCTGGAGCTGCGCTCGGGGCCGACCCCCCGCGACATCCGCCACGGACTGTTTCACGCCCTGGGGCTGCCCGGGGAACCGCCGACCCGGCCGATCGAATTCGACACGCTCCTGAAGGAGACGCTGTCGCAGACGTTCCGGGTGCTGGTGTGCGACGAGGCCCAGTGGATGGGCCGCAGTTCGTTCGAGTACTGGCGCCACCTGTGGGACGACCGCAACACCGACATCGCGGTGATCTTCGCCGGCGGCGATGGCTGCTACAAGGTCCTCAAGCGTGAACCGATGCTGGCGTCACGGATCTTCATCTGGCAGAAGTTCACGCGCATGCCCGAGGCCGAAGTCGTCGGCACACTGCCGGCGTTCCACCCCCTGTGGACCGGGGTGGACCCGCAGATGATCCGCAACATCGACCGGGCCGCGGCCCACGGCAACTTCCGCAACTGGGCCACCATCACCAAGCACATGCTCAACGGCATGAAAAAGAAGGGGCTGACCGAGGTCAAGCAGGACCTCGTCAACTGGGTGTACAGCAAGCTCGGCGGCATGTAGCAACGCCCACGCAGGCGCGGCGGCCCGGCAAGCCCGGGCCGCCGCCAGCAACCGTGCGCCGTACGGACCGGCCTGGCGCCTGGCGGTCCGGGACGGTGTGGCGGCGCGCGGCCGGGAGAGGGTTGTGGCAGTGGCGTACAGCGACGTGACGATCGTGGTGGACGAGCGGGACGACCTGTTCTACACGCGGGCGGCGCTGCAGGCCCACCGTCCCGGGGAAGGCCGCATCACCGTGCAGCCGACGCCGGCCAGCTCCAGCCCGGCCGCGCTGGCGCACGACATGCTGTATGCGCTGGGCAAGCGGCTGGCCCCCGGGCCCGACTCCCCCGATGTGTGGCTGGACTCGGTGAACGCTGCCTGGCTCGCCGCGGCTGCCTGGGGCGTCGCAATGGGGGTGCGGCACGTTGTGGTCCCCCGGGCCCATCTGCTGACCATTCGGCGCATCGACCAACTGCTCGCCTGGCGCGAGTCGACGGGGGCTCAGCTGACCCTGCTGTGGCAGAAGGCCCCGCGCGGACTGCCGCCGGCGCTGGCCCGCGTGGAGCGCCGCATCAGCGGCCGGACCCAGTTCAAGGCGCTCCTCGCCGAGCCGGGACCGATACCCGCGCGCCCCTCCTTCCCTCCCGCTCCCCCGGCGATCACGGGAGCGGCGGCGACGGCTACGGGGCAGTCACCCACCCCGCAGCCGCGCGGGACCAGGGCCGCGTCGACGAGGCCCGGGCGGCGGGCTCACCCTTGCGCCGGTGCGTTGGCCACGGCGCAGCTGGACCAGGCCGCCCCTGCCATCGAGATCGCGTCCGAGGAGGCCGCCGCTCTGGCCGCTCTCGCGCACCCGCTCATCGCCGGAGCTCTAAGCGTACTGGCCTTCACACGGGCCGGTCTGGGCAGCCTGCGCTTCACCCGCGACCTCGACATCTCCGGTGACGTCTGCGTCATCAAGCTCCACGGGGTCGGCCATCGGCACTGCCCTTTGCATGCCGTGCCTGCCTGGGCACGCCCGCTGCTGGCCGGGGCCCGCGCCCACCACCGTCTGATGGCCTGCTCGCCCAGGGAGAGCGTGTTCTCCCCTGTCATGCTGGCCGAAGCCCGGCATCTGCGCGCGCACGCCGGACGTCTGCCTCAGCTCGACTTGTCCCTGCTCGCTGGCATCCTCGTCCCTTGAGCCGTGCGCAGCGAGGCACTCGCCCTGCGCCAAAGACGCGGCAGGGTGTTGATGCCGTGTTCGCAGCAGGCCACCGGCTGGAGCAGGAAGGCTGGAGCCGGGCACGCCCGGCCCGAACCGACCTGCTGGCCGCTGCCCGCTTCTGGGAGGTCAGGAGCTGCCGGACACGTGCACGGCTTTTAGCAGACCGGGGAGTGCGGGGAGGACTTCGTCGTAGAGCGTCTCCTGTTCGCAGCCGTGCCCGTCGGTCCGGGCGATCTCTTCGGCCAGGTCGCGCAGGGCCTCGATGCCGTCGCACGCCAGCTGGGCGGCGAGCTTGCGGTTCTCCTTCAGTTTCGTGGGCTCCTGGCGGTACTTGGTGCCGCCCCGGTAGAGGTCGACGGTCATCGCGACGGGTGTGACGGGCCGCCCGATGCGGTCGGCGAGGTTGCCGATGATGCGGATGCCGTGGGCGTCGAGGTCGCCCCATGCCGCGAGGGGCAGGCCGTCGAGGCCGCGGAGGAATTCGGCCAGGCCGTCGGTCGCATAGCCCTTGCCCCAGATGCACAGCCAGGTGTCGGCGATCTCCGGGATCTTGCAGACCTGTTCGAAGGTGTCCTCGTTCTCGACCAGGAAGACGCCTCGGGCGTCGCAGGAGATCATGCCGAGGGCGCGGACACCGCGGGCGGGAAGCGCGAGCCAGGGGCGGCAGGCTGCCGCGTCGGCGATAACGGTACCGACGCGCCACTGCAGGGGGCCGCGGATGCGTAGTTCGGTGTCGGCCTTGTCGACGGCCTGATCGAAGGGGATGCCGATCAGGTTGGAGAAGGCCTGCTGCCGGGCGGGGGTCCAGGCGCTCTTGGTGTCGCGCAGGCTGCGTCCGGCGAGCTCCTTCGCGGTGATCTTGCGTGGTGCGCCTTGAGCGGGCCACCAGACGCCGGCGGCCCGGATGGCGATCTCGTATACGCGCCAGTCCTCGGCCCTGGTGGCGGTGCCTTCGGGGATCTTCAGGACCCGGCCGGGCGGCGTCGTGGCCAGCAGAGCGTGCTCATGGGCGAGCTCAGGGATGCCGGACATGATGTCGAGGAGCTCGCGGTGCAGGTCCTCAGGATGCTGGCGGCCCTGGAGTTCGGCGAGTTTGTCCTCGGCGAGTTCGGCCCATGACCGGGTCAGGGTCCATGAGCGCGGACTGTAGCCGGTGGCGTTGACGACGTCGCAGCGCAGGATGACGGCGCCACAGCGGATGAGGTCGGCCACGATCTGCCAGGCGTTGTCGCCGAGGTCGGCCTGGATGGTGGGCCAGCGTTTGGCGGTCTTGGTCTGCAGGACTTTGATCAGTTGTCGGGTAGTCAGGGTGGGTGGCGGGTCGTAGGGGCTGACGGGGTGGTCGGCGACAAGGTCGACCTGCCGGGGGCTGACGCGTCGTCGGCGGTCTCGGGGGACGCGCACGTGGATGGTGTCGTCGCTGTCCTTGGTGATCCGCGGCAGTGTGACGGCTGTGATGCCTGGCGGCAGGTTGCGCAGGGGAACGGTCTCGCGGCCGTATGCCTCGCCGATGAGGAGAGGAGGTCGGGGAGTGAGGTCAGGCATGGGCGCGTCCTGCGGTGATCCAGTCTTCGGTGAGTTGGGTGCGGGCGCCGTTGCTGTCGAAGGCCCATGCGCTGGTGGGCTGGTTGATGATGTCGGCTGCTGATGCGTGGACGAACCACAGCAGTTCCCCACAGACGTCGGCGGCGTCGGCGAGGACGCTGTCCTGGCAGGTGCCGAGGATGGTCAGGTGCTGGTCGCGTGCGACGTCGCGTAGGGCAGCGAGCATGTCCTTGCGGTTGACTTCTCCGAGGCTGTTGCCGAGTTCGTCCAGGATCAGGACTCTGCCCTGGGTGTGAGAGTCGGCCAGGAGCGCCGCGAGGACGAGCAGGATGGCGTGCACCTTGACCTGGGCGCTGTTGGCGTTTTCTCGGTAGGAGACGTATCCGCCGCTGCGGGAGCGTTTCCATCGTGGGATGACCTGCCACTGCCAGTCCCCGGCGCCCTGGGGACGGATGCTGATGTGCTCGAGTTTGGCTCCGTGGCCGTCGCTGCGCAGGTCGAGGTCGTGGAATGCGGCGCTGATCTGAGCGAAGAGGCCGTCGAGGTGCTTTTCGATCATGTCCTGGAGGGTTTCCAGGTTGCGGGCGCTGGTGGTGACGCCATCGGTGAGTTCTGCGATGGCCTGCTGCCGGACGTGCTGGTCGTGGGTGATGCGCGCTGCGGCGACCTCGTCTTGGTCCCGATGGCCGGCGAGGCGGTTGTCCAGCGGGGCTGCTACGTCGGCGAAGGTGAGGGAGGGGAGGCCGGCGGGATCGGTGTCGGCGAAGGACTGCATCATTTCCTGGCCCGTGCGGAGGTCTTGGCTGACGTCCGCGCCTGAGGTGCCGTCAACGCCGTAGTGCTCGTAGGCCCGGCGCAGTTGGTCTTCCGATTGTCGGCGCAGGGCTGCCGGCCGGGAGGAACGGGTCTGGTCCGATGTCTGGTCCAGGAGGCGGGTGGCGTCTTCGAGGGTTGCGCCCCACTGTTGCTGCCACTGGGCGGCGGCGACCTGCTCGCGCTGGCGTTCGAGGGCGGCCAGGTTGCGCTGGCGTTCCTTGAGCGCCTTGCTGGCCGCTTCCAGGGTGAGCTTTGCGCTGGTGAGGAGCTGCTTGTGGGAGGCGTGCCGGGCCACGGCCTCCTGCCAGACCTGCTGGAACTCCTGCTCGTCGCGGGCGGCGTTGGCGGAGCGGCTGGCAAGGTCGTCGATCTTGGCCTGGAGGTCGTTCTCCTGGGTGCCAAGGTGTGCGAGTTCTTCAGCCGCCTGGGCGGCTGCGTGCAGGGTCTGGGCCAGGGTGAGGGCAGCGGTGGCCGCGGTCATGGCTTCGGTGGCCTCGGTGCAGGCTTGTTCTGCGGCTGCGAGGTTGGCGCGGGCCTGTCGGAGTTGGGCTTTGCGTCCGGCCAGGGCGGTGGGGAAGCCGCCCGTCACGGTCAGCGCCAGTGCCTGGTCGCGGACGGCCAAGCCGTCGGACGAGGGAATCAGGCGCTGTTGGAGGGTGGCGAGGAAGCGGGTCACGTTCAGGGTGCTGTGAATGCCCTCGGGCAGGGCTTTCTGCCCGGTGTCGGAGGAGATGATCTGGGCGCCGGGCAGAGCGGCATGCAGCAGGCGCCGGGCTGTGTCTTCGTGCTCGGGTTCGACGACGATCGCGTCCTGCCAGGGGGCAAGGCGCGGTTCCCACTCCGGGCGTACGCCCTCGTCTACGTTGAGCTGGTCGAGCAGGCCGTGCGCACGGATGCGGTGTTCGCCCAGCAGATCGATGGCGCGGCCGGCTTGACCGCTGCGGCCCTGCTCGACGTCGTGCAGGTGGGTGCGGGCATGGGTGAGGGCGCTCTCGGCCTCGTCGCATTGCAGCTCTGCCTTGGCGTGCTCGCGTTGGCGTTGGTCCAGGCGGGCGGCAGTGGCGGTGCAGTCGCTGCCGTCCCAGCCCTGCGCCGCAGGCAGCAGGGTGGCCCGCCGGTTCCGCAACATCGCCTGTTGCGTAGTCAACTCCGTCATTTTCCTGGACAGTTCGCCGACAAGTTGTCGTGCGTCGGACCATGCCTGGTGGGCTGCGCCTTTTTGGGTGGCGAGTTCTTCGGCGGACCCGAGCAAGTTCAGACGGTCCTCGGCGTCCTGCACGAGGACCGCGGCTTTCTCGGCGGCCTGCTGCTCTTCCTCCATGAGCGCGGCAACGCGCTGGTCACTGTGGTGGGCGTCGCGGTAGGAGGCCGCGAGGTAGCGGTGCCATGCCTCGTGGCCGCGCTGGAGGGCGAGGCGGGCGGTCTCGCGGGCGCGCACACCGCTCATCACCTGTTCTTCGGCGAGCAGTGCCTGGGTGTGCTCGGCCTGGGCCTTCTCGAGGCTGATCCGATGCTGCAGGGCCTGGCCGCGCAGGTCGTCTTCCTCCTCCAGCAGGGGGGTTATGCCTGACAGGGCGATCAGGGACCGGCCGATGTCTTGGGGCTCCATCTCGGTCAGCTGCTGGCTGAGCAGTGAGGGCACGGGCGGGCGCAGGGCGGTGTCGAGGTAGGTGAGGCAGCGCGGGGCGGTGCCGTAGAGCTTCTCGGCCATGGCGCGGGCGGACAGGAGCTGGCGGGTGCCCAGTTCGCGCCACAGGGCGTCGGCCTGGATGCTGCGCTCGTGATCGGTGGGGGCGTCGGCGACGTGCAGGCCTTCGGTCCAGTTGGCCTGCAGGTAGGGGGTGGTGGTCGCGATGCGGACCCATACGGTCAGGGGGTTCGCGGCCGGTTCGTCGGGGTGGGCGAAGACGCCGACGATGTAGCCGTGGGTGACAGGGGAAGCCTGGTGAGCCTGGTCGACGCCTGCTGCGTCGGGGCAGAACAGGATGCCGCTGGCGTGCCGACCCCCGTTGGTCTCCAGGCGCCACTGCGGATCGGCCAGCAGCAGGGAGACCGCGATGAGGAAGCTGGTCTTGCCGGAGCCGTTCGAGTCGTCTTTGGGGCCGAGACCGGAGACGGCGATGAAGGTCTCCGGGATGATCGGGACGGCGTGTGCCGTGAGCCGGGCGATGTCGAAGGCCTGGACAGCGATGAGCTGGCGGTCGCCGACGATGCCCCGGGACGGGTCGGAGGTGGGCGGGGTGGTCATGATCTGTCGTGCTCCTCGTGATCAAGAGCAGTGGCCGTCGGCGCGGTGGGGTGGGCGCGGCGCCGGCGGATCGATTCGGAGAGAGCGCTGTCGGGATCGGCGAGCAGGATCAGCTGTTCGAACAGTTCGGCGCCCACAGCCGCCGTCAGCCGCAGAAACTGGTGGCCCAGGACGTAGCCCGTTCTGGTCCGCCGGACCAGGTCGGCGTCGGTGAGGCGCTGCAGCGCGCTGGTGAGAACGACGTCGGACACCTGGCAGCCCTTGAGCTGGTCCCTGGGCACGGGGGTGCCCTGGGTCCACAGCTGCTCGGGCAGGGCGGTGCCGGACGCTCGGGGAATGGCGACGCTGAACAGAAGGATCAAGGTGAGGACGGCGCGGTCGTCTCGCGGCAGGACTCCGATTCCTTCGTGCGCCAGACGTTGTCTGATCTCGTCGGTGTAACCGGAGAGGTAGCCGCCGCCGACCGCGAGCAGGGTGCGTCCGGATGCGGCCAGAACCTGTTCCACCACGATGCGCAGCGGGATCTCGGCGAGGGCACGGAAGTGGAGGGACGGTACGGGGATCACGGCGGTCTCCACGGCGCAGACCGCCGCTCGGACGTCGGCCCGCCGGTTGTGGGACAGGGCTTGCAGTGCCGGTACGTCCACGGGCTCACTTCTTCCTCGGAGCGGGCAGGATGTCGTAACCGTTGCGCAGTTCGGCCACATCGCGCTCGGACCACAGCGCGACCATGGGTCCGAGGCGGATCATGCCGTCGCCGCCGTCTGCCGCGAGGTGTCCGCATGCGCGCAGGAACCGCAGGGCCGTCAGGAAGTGCCCGGTCTGCCCCAGCACGGCCGCCCCGTCGCGGGGCGCGAGGGTGTCCTGGAGAGGAGTCAGGGCGGCGAGGACGTCCTGCTGTGCGGCGGGTTGTCCCGGGTATAGCGGCTGGCTGGGGTCAGGCCAGCAGTGGCGGATGCAGCAGGCCAGCGTGAGCAGGCGGACGGTCGAGGCGGTTCGGTGGACGTCGTTGTCGCCCAGCGCGCCACTTGCCGGTTCCACATCGGGAGCCCAGCCGGTCATCAGCTCCTGGGTCCCGTCGGGGGTGACGACATCGACCAGCCGGCGCTCCACATCGTCGGCGGCGCAGCGCAGCTGGGTGAGTTCTGCGCGGTCCGCCGGGACAGGGACCGTGCGCAGGGCTCGGGCCCGTGCCAGCAGGTAGGGGTCACTCATGGGGGCTCTGCGGTGCGGCTTCGGTGTCGTCGTTTATGTCTTGTGGGCTGTCGGGAATGCGGTACACGGTCACCGGCGAGGCGTAGGTGACCGGCCCTGCGGCGTCCACGATGACCTCGCGGGAGATGTCGAGCATGAGCGGGATAGCGGGGTCGGCTGCGGCGCGCAGCATGTCGACCAGGTGCTTGACCGCTGCCTGCCAGGGCAGGGCACGCAGGCGGGCGGTGACGTCGGCTTCGTCCTTTCCGGCCATGAGTAGGGTCACGGTGGCCTCTCGCCGCTGCCGTGCGAGCGCGGCTTTGGCGCGTGCAGTCTCGACCGGATCCGGGCCGGGCGGCTGCGTCGGGGGGCGCGGCAGGCGCTGCCGCGGCGGCGGGGGCTGGTGGTCGGCTGCAGCGGTGAGGATCTGGCCCGTGGTGATCTGGACGTGGGGCGGATCGAAGACGGTCGTGGCGAACACCTGCGCGAGCGTTTCCGTGGAGGAGCGAAGGGCCGCAGTCAGGTACTGCTCGGGTAGGAGCATGCTGAAGTCGCGCCGGGTGGTGGCTTGTTGCATGAGCCGGTCGTGGAACTCGTGGACGGCTCCTGTGTAGCGCAGGGCTTCCCGGATCAGGCGGGTGCCGCCGGAACGCAGTGCGGGGTACTGCTCGGCGACGGCATGGACGAGGTGTTTCGCTTCCTCGAGCGATGTGGTGTGGGCATGGTGGTGACGTTGGCCGAGCAGTTCTTCGATGGGCCTGGTGCGCACCAGCCGCAGCAGGTGGTTGGTGTAGTTCGCAAGGCTCCGCCGGGCCTGGGCGATCTTGGCGGCCAGTTGTTCCTCGGTCAGGGAGCCGTTCAGAAGGCCTTCGCGGGCCCGGTCCAGCAGCATGGTGATCTCCTGGACACCGCCGGCCTCCCCCAGGCGCTCGTACACCAGCAGTGCGGCACCGCTGGTCGGGTTGAACACATACCGCTGGTCGTATGACTTGCCGTGCAGCGACTCCAGCAGACGAAGTTTGATGAAGATCCGGAATCTTGAATCGAACTCGTCGGCGGAGGCCACTGCGGCGCAGGCCTGGGCTATCTCCCCGCGGCTCAGGCCGTGTTCGGAGCCGAAGTCGCCGAACACGTCCCGGACGGCCTCGGCGATGCGCAGTGCCACCGGATCGCGTGTCACTGCGCTCGGTGCAGCAGCGACCGGTGCCACGAATGGCGGTATGTGTTCTAGACCCTTCGCGTCGTCCTCCTGCTGCACGGAGAACAAGTCAGGCTGATCCGGCAAGTCCCCCTCCACCCCCGCATCACGCGCGTCCCTGGACCAGCATGACCGCTACCGGGCTCAAAGGGCCTGGAAACCACAAAACTTGTCTTTATCCATCCCCAGCCCCAGCCGCAGCCGCAGCCGCAGCCGCAGCAGTGAGCGTGTGTCAGGCGCATCGGGCTCGCCGAGGTCTCTATCGTCCGTCTCGCTGGAGCGGGGCCTCGCGTCGAGCCGGCCGCCATGTACGCGAGTATCAACGCCTGCGGCATCGCCGCTGGCACCGTCAGCGCCAATCCCGCCGGCATGCTCGCCCCTCAGCGCAACCGCCTCGGTCCGCCAGCGGGAGTTGCCGCTGCGCACCGACCTGCGGGTCCTCAAGGCTGAGGTCCTGGCGGCCATCCTCGTCGGGCTCATGCAGCTGGCCGGGCGCGCACGCCGCGGCGGCACCTCCGTCGAGCTCTACCTGGTCGGAAGCGCGGACGGAGCGCCCGCCGGCTCGCCGAACCGCCGCGCGCTCACCTGCGCCAGCGCCCCTCTCGAAGCTGCCGAGTTCGTCGCCGGTCTCTACGAAGAGCCCGGCTTCGACGCGGTCGACGCGAGTCCGCGCAGCGAATGGCCGCTTGCCCCCGTCCCGCGTAGCCCGCTATCCCGGTGACCAAGGAGCAACTGTTCGCCTACCTCGCGACGGCCAGGCGCGCGGCCTGAGGATCGGCCCACCGGCAGGTCCAGTGCAGGTCCCCGGAGTCCGGGCAGGCCTGCCATGACCTGACCAGTCCGGTCCGGGCCAGCCGGTCGAGCATGTCGGGCAGCTCCGTGGGGTGCGTTCCGCAGGCGCGCGTCATCTGGTCGAGTTCGGTCAGGCCGGAGCCAGTTTCGGGATCGGTATGTGCCGCGAGGTAGACAACGGCTAGTTGAAGCAGTGGCCCAGTAGCCTCTGCCCCGGCCGGGGAGCCAGCGCGCAGCGCCCAGTCCGCGGCCTGCACACGGTCGGGGCGGGCTGGGGCCTGGCCGAGCACTGTGATGTCGAGCAGTTCTGCGACGACCTCGCCGGCGGAGCATGCGTGGGCGATACGCAGCCATCGCGCGCGCTCCAACTCGTGCCACGGGCCGGGGCCGTTGAGACGGAGGCTGCGCGGGATGCCCTGGGGCAGCCGGACGTGCATGGTGGCGTTCATGCGCAGGGCGCACTGCAGAGCGAGCAGGCGTGCGGCGGGCGAGACACCTGGCGGAAGTGCGGCCGCCAGGTAGTTGAGCATTTCGCGTACGCGGGCCTGCTCACCCGGGCCTCTGGCGCGCCGCTTTCGCCTCCGAGCGGTGGACGGTTGCGGCGACGTGCGGGCGGGGGTGGTGTCGGGCACGACGGCGGCCTGGGCGGTCGCGGCGGCGCAGGTACTGCAGGCGTCGGCGAGTCGCCATACTCGTCCGCCGCGTTCACAGGCGAGGAGAAGGCGGATGGGGCCGTCGCAACCGCGGTGACGGGGGTGCCAGCGGCAGCCGCGCTCATGGCACTGGCAGATCCTCAGGTGGGGCGGGAGGATGTCGCTGCGTGCGTGGCGTGCGAGGTGGGTGAGGGCGGCCGAGCGGGCGGAGGCCGCGGCGACCTGTCCGCTGGCGTGCGGGCATTGCGGGCAGACCAGGACGAGCCCGCCGGGGTGCGAGCGCAGTTCCACGGTCCAGGCGTGTGGCGTCGCCGGGCATGTTGTGCGCTGCCTCATGGGCGCGTGTTCCTCCCTGTGCTTGCGCGCCGGGCCCATCAGGGGCTGTGGGCGGCCACTCACCATAGGGCAGATCTCTGCCCTATCGCTGGCGCCGCGACCTGCAGAATTAGGGCAGAGGTCTGCACTGACAGGGCAGGGGTCTGCCCCGTCGGATGGACGGGTGACGATCTTGCCGCCCGATCCGGACCTCAACGCGCTGCGCTTGGAACTAGCGCGCCTGCGGGCCGTGCGCGGATGGACCTATGACGAACTTGCCGCCCGCAGCGGCCTGGCCAGGCGCACTCTCATCGAAATCGAGCAGGGGCGCACCATCGGCACCTTGAAGACCTGGCACGCCCTTGCTCACGCCCTGGACACCCCGCTCGACGACCTCTTCAGCACGCTGTGCCGCGGGCACGACCTGCCTGGGCCGAGCGAAGGCTGATACCCGGTCCGAGCGGCCGCCGCGGATCACTCAAACCAGCGAGGCGACCTCGAACACACAATCGGCTTTTCGCACCCCCGTTGCACTGCGTGCGGCCAGGTAGGTGACCCGGCGGCAGCGCTGCCGTAAATGCGGCGTGTTGGCTGGCAGGTTCGCGCGCATGCGCTCCACACCTCCCGCCCCCCGCCGCTGGGACGGCAGCCCGGTCCTCGCCCACCGCGTGCGCCGCTCCCTGCAAATCTGCCCCGACGGCGTCAGCCGACTGCTGCGCTGCGGCCAAAGCGGCCGGTGCCGCGACTGCGGCAACCGGATCGAGTGGTATCACCGCAGTACTGAGCGGGCCGTCCGTCTCCATCCCCAGGAACTGCCAGCCGCCCGAGTGCCCGCCGTGTGCCGCTGGCACGTAAGCTCCGGCGTGGCCCACCCGGCCGGAGACGGCAGCAGCTGGTGTCGTCTGCCGCACGCCGTCGTCTGCCCCGCCCGGGACATTCCCCCCACTCCCCCTGAACTCGCCGGACTGCGCCGGTCTCTGGCCGTGAATACCCGCCGTCTGATCGACGCCGGCGTCTTCACCCCTCCCCCGGCTTCGCCGGACGGCCCTGCGTCCCAGCAGGCCGTCTGCCGACCGGCCCGGCCCATCGTGCAGCTGCTGTATCTCCGCTACCTCGCCTCCCGGCCGGTGGAGGAGATCCAGTGCGTCGCGCAGACCCGGCGCCGCGATCGCTGCACCAGCCCGCTGCTCACCCCCGGCGCTCCGGCCGGCGCCTGGGCGCTGGTCCCGGCCACCGCATCAAGCGGTCAACTGGCCCTGCCCGCTCAGGCCATGGCGGTCTACGACCTCAACCGTGTCCCCTACGCCGAGCAGCTGCGCTGGCGCGCGCAGCGCTGCCCGCAGCACGCCGCCGCACCTACGGCCGCCGACGTGGCGGTGGCCGATTGGGAGCCCTTCGACCCGCTGCGCCACCACGAGCACATCCACACCCGCCTGCCCACCACTACCCGACGCCCCCGGCCTGCGGACCGCGCACGGCAGGCGGCCCGGCCGTGACGTCGCACCACGCCGTCGAGATCCTGTTGACCCAGCCCGCCGCTCCCGGTGAACTCCACCAGGCGCGCTGCGGTGTGCGCCTGGCCGCGAGTGCGGACCGCACCCGGCTGATGGCGGTCTGCAGCGCCCGCAGTCCCAGTGGCGCCTTGTACGCGCTGCGGCGCCAGCTGGGCGCACGCCTGCCGATCCACGTCCTGACCACGCACTACCCCGACCGACACGGCCAGGTCCTCTCAACGTCGCCCTGGACCACGCCGCCGTGGGGGCCCTGCGCCAGACTGCGGCCGTCCTGGGACAGCGTCCCCAGGAGCTGCTGCGGCGGCGGGTGACCGCGGCCCTGGCCCGGGACGAGCAGGAACGCGCCCCGGCGCCTGGAGGTCCGACTCGAGAGTCTGCTCGCCGACCACCAGCCCGAAGAAGTCCTGGCCTGCGTGGCCGGCCTCCTGCACAGCCGCCGGCACCATCCCGCCCGCACAGCGCCGTAACCCCGTCTGCCGTGCCGCTCCCGACGCAGCGGCTGCAGGCGCTCCTGATCCTCTTCATCTTCCGCGGAGCCCTTGTTGCACACGCCCACCGACGAACAGGCCCACGCCGTCGACACCTTCCGGGCCGGTCACCATCTCGTCCTGCAGGCCGGCGCCGGGACGGGAAAGACCAGCACGCTCACCCTGCTCGCCGCCAGCACCCTCAGCCGCGGCCGCTATCTCGCCTTCAACAAGGACATCGCGCGCGATGCCGCCGCCCGCTTCCCGCGCACGGTGGTGTGCAAGACCGCCCACGCCACGGCCTACGCCGCCCTCGGCCACCGCTACACAAGCCGGCTCAACAGCCCCCGCCAACAGGCATGGAAGACCGCCCAGGCACTCGGCATCACCCGCCCCCTGCACATCGGCGATCACGAGATCAGCCCCCGGACGCTCTCCCACACTGTGCTGCGCACGGTCACCCGCTACTGCCACTCCGCCGACCGCACCCTGGCCCGCCATCACGTACCGCACCTGCGCGGCCTGAACACCTCCGGCGAACACGCCCAGCTCGCCCACGAGGTCCTGCCGTTCGCCCTCAAGGCCTGGGCCGACCTGCACAACCCCGAGACAGGTGTGGTCCGCTTCGAACACGACCACTACCTGAAGATGTGGGCTCTGACTGAGCCGACCATCGACGCCGACTTCCTCCTCCTCGACGAAGCCCAGGACACCAATCCCGTCCTCGAGGAGGTCTTCACCGCCCAGCGCCGCCATGCCCAGCTCGTCATGGTCGGCGACTCCGCCCAGGCCATCTACGGCTGGCGCGGCGCCCGGGACGTGATGACCGGCTTCGACGCCACTCCCCTGACCCTGACCCGCTCCTTCCGCTTCGGCCCTGCGATCGCCGAGGAGGCCAACCGGTGGCTCACGCTGGCCGACGCCCCCATCCGCCTGACCGGCACCGACACCATCCCCACCGACACCGGCAGCCTCAAACGGCCGGACGCAGTGCTGTGCCGCACCAACATCGGCGCCATGGCCGAAGTCATGCGCCTGCTCACTGCTGGCCACCGCGTCGCCCTCACCCGCGGCGGCCGGCAACTCGCCGCACTCGCCCTCGCGGCCCGCGACCTGAAGGACGGCCGCCGCACCTCCCACCCCGAACTCGTACTCTTCGCCTCCTGGGGAGAGTTGCAGGACTACGCCGCGCACGACCCCGCCGGACGCGACCTCCAACCCTTCGTCGACCTCGTCGACACTCACGGCCCCGACGCCATCCTCACCGCAGTCGATCAACTCACTGACGAGACCCACGCCGACGTCACCGTCTCCACCGCCCACACCGCCAAAGGCCGCGAATGGCCCACCATCCGAATTGCCGACGACTTTCCCCCGCCCAGGGACACCAACCAGCACGACAGCCAAGGACGCCCCATCCCCGAACCCGTCAGCGACACCGACGCCCGCCTCGCCTACGTCGCCGTCACCCGCGCCCGCCACCACCTCGACCTCGGCGGCCTCTCCTGGATCAACACTCACCCCACCGCCCCGAGCTCGCCCTTGCCTCCCGGACACGCCTGACATCGAAGAGCAGCCCGAGCGGGGCGACTGCACACGCCATTGCCCGTTCCGAATGTCCGCACGCGCCTCACCGACTGGCTTACGCGTCCGGCACCCTGAGGAGGCGGGCGGGTACCCGATCCCATGTGCTGGTGGTGACGGACCCTATGCCGCATCGACATCTTCGAAGAAGGAGATTGTCGGCACGAGGCAGACTTCAAGCGTGGCTACCGCAACTGAAGCAACGGTTGGTTCGGGTCGTCCACCATGTCCTACGCGTCCTCGTCCGGAGCCTTCGCAAGCTGGGCCAGTACAGAAGCCGCGTAGCCGAGCCAGGTGTGCCGGGGCAGACGTCCGCGTGCACCGAGTGCGATCTCCTCATCATCGACCCATCCACGTACGGCGCCCTCGGGAATGAGATTGTCGTCGCCGAGGAAACTCGCCATGCCGACAGCGTGGAGCTGATAGGAAGCCAGGACTCGAGCGTCCAACGGGCCATTTTCCCTGACCTCGGTTCCCGCCTTCCGCGCCCATTGGCGAGCCGCCTGGGTCAGCTCCCGATCTACCCGGCCTCGCGGGACCGCACGGGACGCATCTTGCCGGCATCCGCAACTCTTGGTGTTCCCGCGAGTAACCTCGGCCTGCGGAAGCCCGGTGACGACCGTCTTGCACCTGCACTGGTAGTCCCGCAATGATCCGGCTCGCTTCTTCGGATTGGCGTATGGGGGGCCCATCGGTGTCAGCCAGCTGTCCGCAGGTGGCTCGGTGGCCTTCAGTTGCCGTGGTTC
Organism: Streptomyces sp. NPDC107550; assembly: GCF_055639095.1. Lineage (NCBI taxonomy): Bacteria > Bacillati > Actinomycetota > Actinomycetes > Kitasatosporales > Streptomycetaceae > Streptomyces > Streptomyces sp. NPDC107550. Next base: position 18,883 of record NZ_JBVKBC010000035.1, on the reverse strand, counting down.
AGCGGGCGCTTTCGATGCCTTGGGAAACTGGCGGGGGCGGTATGGCATCCCTAGCAGAGCCTTCTCCACATCGGCCGCCGCTGTCTCCGTGCCATGCTCCAGGTAGCTGGCGAGGCCGGGCAGGGGGTGCAGGCCAAGCTGCTGAACACGCTGCAGGACTGCGGCGGCTACCTTCCACGCGCTCCAGCCTGAGCCGACAACGACATCGTGAGGTCCAACCGGGTCAAGGTCTTCGCGGACCCGGATCACCGTCTGGCAGGCGGCGGCCAGACGCTCGGTCTTCAGGCGGTCGTCGGCTGCGCGGTCGCGCCAGGACTCAGGGCCGTGGGTCTTCCAGCCGTCGAACTCCACAACGAGTTGCAATGCCTCTTCCCACATGTCGACCCGCACGCCGCGGTACCGTTTGCCGGGCACTGGGTCGAGTGGAATCGGCGCCTCGAGCTCCAAGGCGGGCAGGTGGGTACGCAGCTCGTGGTAGAGCGCCAGCGCCTTGGCGGAGACGTTCTTGCTGCACTTCAGACAGCCGGACCGCAGCGCCTTCGCGGTGCGGCGGTTGGGCGGTGCCGGCCAGTCCTCATGCTCCCCTTGTGAGGACGTACAGCGCCACGTCACCTCGATCTTGGACCCGACGGTGGTGTTGTGCGTGTTCCTGCTCGCCGGGCCACGCACCCATTGCTCCGCAAGCTCCGGATACCACGCAGCCAGGCTGTTGGAGGCGTCGGCTTGGTCGGCATTGCAGACCGGGCAGCCGTTGATCCCAGCCGCTTTCCCGTTCCTGCTCCGCAGGCCGGTGCGGCTCTTGGGGGGCTGCTCCCAAACATGGGTCGCCCAGTACCATTCTCCGGTTCCAGGCCGAACGGCAGGAACCTGATGCCACCAGGTCACCGGCTTGTTGCTGCCGTAGCTGATCTCCTCTGGCGCACCAGAGTCGGGGTGGAGTTCAGCGGCCAGCGCGGAAATGGCGGCCACGGATCGCTCGAGGGCGGGTCGCTCTCCTGGCCGCGGCGCCGCGCCGGAGCACTTCGGGCACATGCTGGGCCGGTCGGTGCGGCTGCGGTCCTTCGGCGAAGCCATCCACGATCCGTGTCCCGGTTCCACAGTGCAGCGCCATCTTCTGTCGGTTGCATCCCGCACGCCCACGCGCGCGGCATCCGTCCTGTCCGCCCACTGGTTATTCAGCACCATGACGTCGGCCACCGACAGCTCGCGCGGATCAGGGGCAGCCTGCATGGCACTGAGGATGTTGTCCCGGAGCTCCCGGTTGACAGCGTTCTGCTTCTCGATCTTCGCGCGTACCTGTTCCAGCGAAGCGGCAACCTCAGCACGCCACTGCTGCGTGAGCTCCTGCCAGAACTTCTTCTGACGCTCGTACTGATCTGCCCGGCACAGACCGACAAGCGGTTTCGGAAGAGCAAGCACACCTGTGCGTGGCGGCTCAACAGTTGAAGTAGCCCTGGCTTTCGGCGAGGCGGCAGCGGTCATGCGCCGATGATGGCGTACAGCACTGACACCCCCTCGGCTGACCCCGCTGGATGCGACAGCAGGCATCCGCCGAGGACTGGGCCGCCTACGCAGGCGCCGTCGCCAGCCGGAAGTGCCCGTGAGCCTTGCCTCATGGGCTTGGCTACCCGAAACCACCGTTGATCTGCAGAAGCTGACCAATCGGCAGCAGCCTCCATGATCCGGGCGGGGCGTCCGGGGCCAGGACGGGACGGGGGCAGCGGTGTCGGTGGCTGGTCTGGGCCACACAGCGGATGGTCTCTACGGGGCCTTCGGCGAGGTAGTGGCCCAGCAGCATCCGCACGACGAGGCGGCCGGTTCCGGCGGGCGCTTCACGGGCGGGGAGGAACACGGGAGTGAAGGCACCGGTGTCGATCAGGCGGCGGGTTCGTACGACAAGTTGGCGGCGCACCGACGTGAGGGCCGGCAGGCTGATCCGACAGACGGGCGTGCGCTGCGGGCAGAACACGGCGTGCGGAATGCGGCACCAGGCGCTGCCGTCGCCGTGTGGGTGGACGATGCCGGAACTCAGGTGCCAGCGGCAGGAGGCGGCGACGTGGGCGGTGGACACTTCGGCGGGATGCAGGGCGATGGGCCGCCCGTCGGCCCCGCGGGTAGAGGTCGATGCGGTTGCCGCAGCGGCGGCAGCGGCCGGTCTGGCCGGCGCGCAGCAGACGACTGGGGCTGGTGGCGGCCACCCGCAGCGGGCGGCGTGCCGGCACGGTGCGGGCGCTGCCGTCCCAGTGGCAGCCGGTGTGGGTGGAGTTGGGGCGCATGGCGAGGGCCGTGCCAGGTGGCACGCCTCGGGGGCGGCGCGGTGGTAGGCCAGTCCCCCGGGCGGCCCAGCAGTATCGAATACCGGCACCACGTAACGCACGTGCGTTCTGAATGCGTTCGCCGGTTCGGATTAATCGCGCCGCGCGCCAAGCCCGGCGCGGCCGGGTCAGGCGCCCTTGGATCCGGGTGGGGTGTGGTCGTCGCAGAGCGGGTCGAGCAGGTGCTCGATGGGGACATCGAAGGCGTGTGCAAGGGCGTGCCAGGTGGTGACGGTGCCGACGTCGCGGCCGTGTTCGAGGTCGATGAGCGTGCGCCGGGCCAGGCCGCTGCGGTCGGCGAGTCCGTCGAAGGTCCACCCTCGCGCGTTCCTCGGCCGCGCCAGCGTCACACGCAGGGCGTCGCGGTCTGGGTCGGGCGGCGGCCGGCAATCAGGTCAGCGACGGCGGCGACCACCAGCGCGGCCGGGACGGGCCGGTTGCCGACCACCAGACCGGCCAGAACCAGGACGACCACGACGACGACCACACCTCGGGGATGCCCAGCCGGCCGTGCCGGGGGCACGGGCCGGGAAGGGGGTGGAGCAGGACGCCGACGGCTCGGGATCGGCGGACAGAACGTCTGTCCCTGCTCAGGGCCCATGAAGATCGGGTTGACCCGAAACCGTCCAGAGCGTGCACCGTCTCGGAGGTTGCTCGCCGGCTGGCGAATCCGTCTTCCTGCGTGTGCCCGACCGTTGGCCGGACAACCGTGGACCAGGGACCGGGGCCGTCCTTGCTTTCGGTCGTCAACGCCCGCTGACTGGGTTGTAGTTGACTGGGTGTCTGGGTGCGGGAGAGCGGTGCGATGTTCGCGAGCGCCGCGGCCGTGTTCGGCGCTTCAAGTACCGTCCTTGGCTCTCCACAGGGCAGGATGGCCTTCGCACAGTAAGGCCCGGGGGAGGCTCATGGTGGCGACGGCGCATCCGCAACTCGTGCTCGTTCACGGAATCGGCGGACTCCGGAACGCGGAGACGGAACAACGGCAATGGCTGAAGGCGTTGGCCACCGGCGTGCGGGCGGCCGGACAGCCGGAACTGATCTCGGCGCTTACCAAAGGCTGGCTGGCGGATGTGCGTTTCGCCGACTACAGCGATCTGTTCACCACCAAGGGAGCCCAAGGAGGCGCGCTGGGCGAGGAGTTGGACCTGTTCGAGGAGCAGGTGCTTGCCGGCTTGCTGGAGGCGATGGTGGATGAGCTTGCCGAGCAGTTCCCACCGGATACCGGTACGCGCGACGCCCGGCTCATCGAGCAGGCCCGGCACCAGCTCGAGGGGCTCTCATCCGGCAGCCAGGCGCAGGGGGCGGGCGCGTTCGCACGGCGGCTGGTCTGGGTGACCACGACGCTGGTGCAGCTGCCTGGTCTTCGCCAGAGCGCGCAATGGGCGAACGGTCAGGCGTTCGCGTTGCATCTCTCTCAGATTGCGCGGTACTTGAGTCGGCGCGGTGACAGAGCTGCTCTGGGCGCGGCCGTCCGCTCCCGGGTGCTGGAGGGACTGGATCCCGCCCGTCCGCTCGTCGTGGTCTCGCATTCCCTGGGCACGGTCGTGGCCTACGAAGCCCTGCATGAATACCGGGGCCCGGTCGCACTGTGGGTGACGCTCGGCTCCCCTCTCGCGCTCGGCGGCGTGGTCCTGCAGCGTCTGGTGCCGCGGCCGCCGTCCTGCCCGGAAGAGGTGGGGGCGTGGCTCAACTTCTGGGACCGGAACGACATTGTGGTCGGGCGTCCCCGGTTGGCGGACTGGATCGCGCCAAGCGGCCGAGGGGTGAGGGCGCAGACCGCGGCCGTGAAGTCCACTGGGGCGTGGACCCATACGGCAACCAAGTATCTGGAGCACGGGGAGGTGGCCGGGCCGATCATCAAGGCTCTTGTGCCATGACAGGCGCTGTCACATCAGTGGTGTCCCGCCATGTGCTGGTGGTCGGAGCTCAGTGCCAGGGCGCGGAGGAACTGCCGGGCCTGGAAGACGCGGCGCGCCGCCTGCACCGGGCGCTGGTGGACCCGGATCTCGGTGCCTGCCGCGACCGCGGTGAGGGTGATGCAGGGTCCCTGCTAGTGGGCACCGCCCTGGGCAAAACGGCTGTCGAAAAGGCCCTCGCTACCGCCGTCGGCCGGGCCAAGGACGACGGCGGCCCCCTGATCCTGGCGCTGTTGGGCCACGGAATGGGGGGCTACGGTGGCCCGTTGTACTTCGTCACCTCAGGCAGCGCCCAGGACGGAGCGATCCACCAGCTGCACGTGCCCTCCATGATCGGCACGGTGACGAACGAGACCGGACCCAGTGGTCTGATAGCCGTCATCGACACCTGCCACGCGGCCGCCGCCCTTCCGGATGCGCAGTCCGCGACGGCGGGGCTTCAGCAGGGCGGTCTGCGTCTGTCGCTTTTGTTCGCCGCCTCCGCCCACCTGCCGGCCTGGGACATGAACCTGAGCGTCCAGCTCGCCGAGCTGCTGGAGAACGGGTTGCCCATTGCTGGCGACTTCCTGACCGTCGACGACCAGCTGATCAAGGAACTGCGCAGCCGTATCCACACCCAGGAGCCTGGCGGCTTCATGTTCGACGGCGCCGCCATGTCCGGTGACTCGCTGTGGCTGGCCCACAACGTCCGGGCCGCAGGCCGACGCTCCACCGGCTCTCTCGGTCTTCTGGCGTGCGAGAGGCTACACAAGCTGCTCAGCCGACTGCACGGCACGCAAGGCATCATCAGCCAGGACCAGCTGAAGGACTGGCTCGGCGGCCTGGAACCGGAACGCCTTGGCCACCCCGCGGTCCAACGGGTGATGGAGTTCAAGCGTGACCTGGCTGTCTGCGCTGTAGCCGTCACCGTCCTCGAGGAGACCTTCGGGGACGCCCTGACCGATGACTTGCTCCGCAAGGCGGCGGTGCGTGCCGGGTTCCCGCTGGAGGTGGTGGTACGACTGCCCTGCCCTTCCCTGCGTGACATGGTGGAGTACGCGGTCCTGTGCCAGTCGGCCGTCGCCCCTGCGGGACAGAGCCGGACGCTGGTGCATTTCGTCGCCGCCCTTGCCCACCTGATCAGTCCCGGTGAGGTCCTTCCACAGCAGCTGGCCGTCTGGGCGACCAGATCGGGTGTGAGCTCTGCTCTGAACAGCCGACTGATCGAACTGCGCGCGGCCACACCCCGCCTGGTTCTGGTGGCCGCCGACGACGGTGGTGAGGACGTCGTCCGGGTGGAGGCCTCGCTTCTGTTCGGCTCGGCCGTGGTGCACACCGCAGAGTTCCCGTGCGAGCCCGGGCCGGTGCCGGGTGCCCTGGTGTCCGCGCTGGATGAGGGCCGCCTGTGGGCGTTGTCCTGGCTGACGGCCGCGGGCGAGCGGCTGGTGGCGGTCGATGTGTCGGTCCCGACGTCCCTGCTTCTGGATTCCCCTCCGGAGGAGTGGAAAGTGGTCCGCGGCAGACGCATGCTGGGCGTCGACTACGACGTCACGACCCGCTGGTCGGGTCTGTTGACGCCCCCGTCCGATGTCCTCCTCGACGAGATGCTGGACGCCGGCAGCCGCTTGCTGTCCTCCTTGCAGAGCAAGGCCCGCTGCGGCCCCTCGTGGCTCGGCTTGGACGACCTCAGCAGCATCGAGAAGCTGCAGGAGCTGCTCGGCCGTCGTCGTGCGGGCGATTGCGTATGGGGAGTGGGCGCCCTGCCGGAGAAGGATTTCGACCTCATGCTGGAGGAACTCCTCATCCATACCCCGGCCTTGATCTGGCCCCGGCGTGGGAGCGTCTGCGACGCACGGGCCTTGCAGGATGAGGTCGCGGAACATTGGGACTCGCTGCCGGAGAAACTCCTGCGCGCTTTCCAGGAGCAGCTGGAGGGCGTTCCTGGTCATCTGGCTGATATCCGTACGACATGGCACGACGCGCACTGGCAGGACTTCTGCCAACGGCGCGCCGGCCGGGCGGTCGTCGCCCCGCAAGACGTAACGCCGAAGGAGCAGGCATGAACTGGACGCCGTACTACACGGGTACGGGAAGCATTCCTGAGTTGCCTCAGAGGCTTCCTCCCCCGCCTCCGTGGCGCGCGCCGACGGGCACGGCAGGCGTGGCCGACGCAGTGCAGTCACCGTCCCCGGCGAGCACCTACCGCGCGGATCCCGAACTGGTCGACGCGGTCAACGCCGCGCTCCATCTGCGCCGGCCTCTGCTGCTGACCGGGCCGGCCGGCTCCGGGAAGTCCTCCGTCATCGAGCAGATCGCCGCCGAACTCGGGCTCGGGAGTGTGCTGCGCTGGCACATCACCTCCCGCAGCACCCTCGCCGACGCGCTCTACCGCTACGACGCCCTGGGCCGCATCCACGCCTACAACCTCCGCGCCGTCGATCGTCCCGCCGTGTCCAAGCGCGGACGGGCCGCGCGCCTCGCCAGCCGTGCCGCACGCGACGACATCGGGGACTTCGTCCAACTCGGCCCTCTCGGCACAGCCCTGCTGCCCGGCCCTCTCCCCCGCGCCCTGCTGATCGACGAGATCGACAAGAGCGATCTGGACCTGCCGAGCGACCTCCTCGACGTTCTGGAACGCGGGCGTTTTGAGATTCCCGAACTGGCCCGGCATTCGAGAAGGCAGGTCACCGTCCGCACCGCCGACCCCGGTATCCGGCATGACGTCAAAAACGGCCTGGTGGAGTGCGAGGAGTTCCCGGTCATCGTCCTCACCAGCAACGGCGAGCGCGGCTTCCCCGCCCCCTTCCTGCGGCGCTGTGTGCGCTTCGACATGCCCGCGCTCACGGTCTCGACTCTCACCAATGTCGTCGAGGCCCACCTGGAAAAGGTCGAAGAAGACACCACCCACACTCTGGTGACCGCTTTCGTGGACCGGCTGAACCGCGGTGAGAACCTCGCCGTCGATCAGTTGCTGAGCGCCGTCCACCTCCTGCGCGGCGACCGCATCCAGGACGACGGGCAGCGAACACGGCTGCAGGAGTTGCTCTTCCAAGGGCTCGGGCGTGGCTGAGAACCGGGCCGCACAGCTGCTGGCCGCCCTGGCCCGTGTCGGCCTGGACGACATCAACGCCAGTGCGGAGGAGGACATCCGGGAGGCCCTCGACGCTCTTGTTCTCGCCGCCGCCAGATCCGGCGCCAGCCGGATGGGAGACATTCCCGCCGGTCCGCCCTCGGCCGCCGAAGGGCCACCCGCCGATGCGCCCCTGCAGCCCGACGCGGACACCGATGACTCCGGCGATGACCCGCCGGCTCCTGGACCCGGTTCGGACGCAGGCGCTTCAGGGGTTGCCTCGGTCTGGTTGAAGGACGACAGCAGCAGCCACTCGATCCCCGGCAGCCTTTTGAGCATCGGCCGCGCCCCGGCCCTGCCGAACGCTCTCGGCATCGGCCGTGCCCTGCGCCCGCTGCGCCGCTTTCGGCCATCCCAGGTTCACCAGCGCCTCGACCTGGACGCCACCGTCGACCACTACACACGTACCGGTGTGCTCGTCCCCCAGCTCGCGCCTGCCTCAGAGCCCTGGCTGGAGGTTGTCGTGGTCGTGGATCGCGGCACCTCCATGGCTGTCTGGGACGAGACCTCACTCGCCCTCACCCAGATGCTGCGCACTCTGTCCGCCTTCCGCAGCATCCGCGTGTGGCACCTCGAGCATCCACCGCAGGCCGAACCCGTACTGCGCGACCAGCACGGCCGGCTTCTGCCCATGGACCCGTCCGATCCCCACCACAGCCAGCCCGCCCATCGGCTCCTGCTCGTCGTCTCCGACTGCGCGGCTCCCGCCTGGCGTCGAAGCAAGCTGTGGCAGACGCTCCACACGTGGGGGCGGACGGCACCCGTGGCCCTGATCAACCCACTTCCCAAACGCCTCTGGCAACGCTCCGGCCTCGACCTGCCCCGGACCACCGCAACCGCCTCGGTCCCGGCATCCCCCGGACGGCTCCTCGCCTACCGCCGTCCCCGCCTCTTCCGCAATGACGCCCCAGGGACGCAGCCCTGGCAGGCGCTGCCCGTACTGCAGATAGATGCCCACCAGATCCTCGCCTGGGCGCACGCCGTGATGCGTACCGACCCCAGTGGCTGCGAAGTCGTCCTCGTCCCGGCATCAGGGCGAGTGCCCCCCAGAAACCGCAGTCCACGGCCAAGCGCCGCCTCGCCCGATGCGCCGACGACCGATGCACGCGTCACGGCCGCGGCCCAGGCCTTCACGGACAACCTGCACTCCCCCGCCGTCCGGCTGGCGATCGCCGCCTCATCACTCGACGTGTTCACCCTCCCCGTTCTCGACGTGATCCGTGAGCGCATCGTCCCCGACGCCGCCCTGGCCGACACCGCAGAGTTCCTCACCGCCGGACTGCTCACGGCAACACGGCACGAGAGGGCAGACATCGTGTACCGGTTGCACCCGGCTGCGGCGGAACACCTGCGCGGACTGCTGAGCCGCGACCAGGCTTGGGACGCCCACTTCGCCCTCACCGACCACCTCAAGGCTCACCCTCAGGCCCCGCACGGAATCGTCGCCGCACTTCACTCACCCACAAGCCAGGAGATGCTGCCCACCGGGCTGCGGCCCGTCGCCCGAGCGGCTGCGGCAACAGCGCGTCTCCTGGGCGTCGAGTCCACCGAGCCCTACTCCGGTCCCGACGCCCTGTCCGGCTTCGCGGCCCGGTCCGGCGATGGCCAGAAGGACGACGCCCAGCAGACCCCCGCCCCAGCAATGCCGGACGATCCCCCCGAGCCTGCACCAGACGTGGAAGTCGCGCCGCACGAACCCCAGTTCGACGGGGCGCTCATGTTGCGTGCCCACCAGCGCCACATGCTTGACCGTCTGAACGCCGAGCGCGAACTCCACGACCGGCACCGTAATCTCCTCGTCGCTCCTCCCGGCACCGGCAAGACCACTATGGCCGCCTTCGACTACCAGCACCTGTGCGAGCAGCACCAGCAAGACCTGAGTCTGCTCTTCGTCGCGGGTTCGGTAGAAGCAGTGGACCAGGCACGCCCGACCTACCAAGGCGTCCTCTCAAACCCGCAGTTCGGAGAGTTCCTGTACGGCGCGGGGACTCTCGAGCGGGGCCATCACGTGTTCGCCACGTGGCAGTCCCTCGACCGAGTCATGGACCAGCTGAGACCTGATCACTTCGATGTGATCGTCATCGACTCCCACGCCATAGGAACCCGGCCGTTCGCCAACATCCTGGAGCGCTTCGCGCCGAGGGAGTTGCTCGTCCTCTCAGCGGCTCCCGAACGAACGAACGGCCCCGGCATCCACGAGGTGTTCTTCGAAGGTCGTATCGCTGCGGAGATGCGTCTTCCGGACGCCTTGGCGACTGGTGTGCTGTCTCCCGTCCACTACTTTGGCTTTGCGGACGGCACCGACCTTCAAGGGCTGGACTGGAAGGGGGGACGGTACGACCGGGCTTCGCTGAACGACCTGCTGACTGGTGACGACGCGCGGGCGAGACTGGTCATCCACGCTGTCCGGGACACGGTTCCCGACGTGAGGGTCATGCGGGCCGTGGGCTTTTGTGAGTCCGTGGCACACGCCGAATTCATGACTCGGCGCTTCCATGACGCCGGCCTTCGTGCCGCTGCTCTCACGGCGAGGGACCGTCTGGCAACGCGCCAGGAGACGCTTTCCTCTCTCAGGAGCGGCGGCTTGCAGATCGTCTTCTGCGTCAATGCGCTCAGCGAAGGCGTCCACATTCCTGAGGTGGACACCCTGCTCCTGCTGCGGCCACCGTCCAGTGCCACTCGGCTCCTGCGGCAGCTGAGTGTCGGCCTTCCACCCTTCCCGGGCAAGCCCGCACTCACCGTGCTCGACTTCATCGGGCACCACCGCAAGGAGGTCCGCCTCGACTCCCAGTTCCGGGCCATGACGGATCTGACGGCCAGCCAGCTGCTCGACCATCTTGAGCACGGCTCCACTCGGCTCAACGACGGTTTCATGATCACCCTTGACGAGAAGGCCAAGATTCTCGTCACCAACAGCCTCAGAGAGCAGGTCCACGGCAGCGCCACTGACCCGGCAGACGGCAACCAGGTAGGCGAGGAACAGCCGTCCGCGGAGCAGCTGGCGGCGCCGGTTGCGGATCTGGCTACGGACACCGACCCGGCGTCCGACCCCCCAACCATGAACCAGTCACGGGCGTTCGATCAGTCCCCGCGTGTCGTCATGGTGAGAGCGACGAACAGCACAGCCCCAGACATCGAAGCCGGCATCATGCTGACCCCCCGTCTCGTGCTGACGTGCGCCCACATGGCGGATGCCGCGGGGTCGCGGCCGCGAGTCGTAGGCCCGAGCGGCACGGAGATCACCTTTCGAACCATGTGGAAGGGGCAGGGGGTGGACGCCGCCCTGATGCTTACGGACGAGAACATCCTCGACAGCGATGACTGGGAGCGGCTCCTGCCGCTCCGATTGAGGTGGGGGCGCCTGCCCAAAGGACTCATGTCATCCGTACGCGTCGCTGGCTTCGGGCGGTCGGGCGAACCAACTGAGCTGAGCGGGCAGGCACGGCCTACGGACGTGACCCTCATCATCGAAGGCACAGAGCCCTTCACAGCAGGCGCATTGGCGACGTCGCCGGGCGCACTGGTGTCCTGCGACGGCGTCTTCGCGGGAATGGTCACCCGACGGCATCCCCAGCGTCCCCAGCTCATGGCCTTGCCTGCTGCGCTCCTCCTCCAGGACCAGGGCTTCCGCCGGACACTGGCGACACACATGACGACGCCGTACGAGCTGGAGGACATAGGAAGCGGGCCGCCCGACGATTCCTCGACCGCACCAAATGCCGTATGCCTCGCCGTCGAAGTGCACGCTGTCAGCGGTCGGAGCGACACAGACGCTCCCCACCTGGAACTGGAGTTGACGCATAGCATCAGGGATTCCCTGACCGCGATCATGCGCCGCGCAGGTATCGACGGTGTAGTCGCCGAGGAACCAGTGGTGGCTGATCGGAGAGTAGATCTGCTGGCGAAGCTCGACGGCCCGACGCCCGTGCAGGACATGGGCCGCGTGTTGGCCGAACTGCAGACCGCCGTCGCCGCGCAGCACGATGTGACGATCGAGGTCGGGGCCTCCTTTGGAGAGGTGGCGGACACGCGCCGGGGTCTTGTCGGTGAAGCCGTGGCGCAGGCCGTCCGGCTTGCCAGCAACACGTTCTTCAGGGAGCAGGTGCACCAGGCGGAGCTTTTCGCCGACTCACCCGTGCACTTCGCCGTGTCCAACACCCTGCGCGTCCTGATGGCGGAGATGCTGGATCCGGCTCTGAAGGACCGGTTTGTACCGCTCAAGCCGAGTGCTCGACCGGATCCCGAAGCCGGCTGGCTATACGAGGGATCCACCGAGGAACTGGGAAGAGCGCTCGCGGCCGGTTCTGCACGCAAGAACACCCCCACAACGGCCAGCTCCTACCGGAATCGACTGGCCACGAAACACCAGGCCCTCGCCGACGCGGAGAAGAAGGTCAGCGAATTCCGAACAAAGGAAGCCGACCGGCGAGCAAAAGCCACAAGAGATCGGTCGGCCGCGGCCAGGACGACCAGCGTCGGCATCCAGTCGGCCAGACTGCACAGCGCGCAGCGGCACGACGCCGAAGCGAACAAAGCCGCTCGCGATGCAAGTATCTGGAGTACAAAGGCCGCCAGGTACGGCAGGGAAGCGGCGGACCTGGCCGCAAAGCTCGCCAAGGCGGAGCAGGCCGAGCGTCGTGCTCCTGCCAGTCAGGCCAGGAAGGAGAGTCGTCTGTCGACAGCCGAGGCAGAGGTACGCAGCGCGCCGAAGAAGCTTCGGGCTCCAAACCCGGAGAAACTGCGAGTGCTGCTGCTGGGGGCCACCTCGGACGGCGACCTGCGTATCGCGCGGGAACAGCAGAGGATCCGTGCGGCCGTGCAAAGTGCCACGCACCGCGACCTCATCGAGCTCGAAGCCCACCCGGCTCCGACCACCGACATGTTGCTGGACGCGCTCAGCCGGTTCCGCCCGCACGTCGTGCACCTCTCTAGCCATAGCGCCAACGAGCAGGGCGCGGACCTTTTTCACGGGCACGCCATCGCCAGCGCCGATGCCCTCGCACGGGCCATCGCGGCCGTCGACGACAAGCCGCTGATCGTGCTGCTCAACTCCTCCCTCTCTGAAATCCAAATCACCCAACTCGTCGCCGCCATCCCCTTCGTCATCGCAATGCCCGCCTCCATCGGTGACGTCGACGCCATCACCTACGCCGCTCGGTTCTACGCCGCCATCGCCGACGGCCAGTCCGTCCATGCCGCTCACCTCCTCAGCCGTGTCGCCGTTGAAATGAACGGCCTGGACAACCACGATCTACCAACCCTGAGCTATGCAGCGGACATCGACCCCCGCGCCTCTAAGCTGGTGACGCCACCCCCGGTGTAAGGCTTCCGGGAAAAACCCGTCACGCGAGGCGGCACGGGTTGGGTCATTGCGGCGGGAGTGAAGCGAGGTAAGACCGGACGCGTCAGCTGAGCTGCGCAACGGGTGTCGCGTACAAGCTTGGCCAGGTTGCGCCACACGATCGGGCGGATGCTCTCGGGTGTCGTCCGGTGGTGGCGTGCGAGTGCCTGCTCCGCGAGGGCGACGTTGCCGGGCAGCGGTCGGCCGGAGCTGCAGTCACCGAAAGGGTGGTCGGTCTCGGTCAGGACACGGTCGAGGGGGATGGCCTCCAGCAGCGCGGTCTTGCGTACGGCGGAGGCGTTAAGAGAGAAGTAGCAGCCGAGGCTGACGGCACGGGTAGTCAGAGCCAGGTCGCCGAGCCACCAGTGGAGGACCATGCCGGGCGCCGGGCCCGTTCCAGTTCCTCCAGCACCTGCCCGCAGGCGGCGTAGCTGCGGATGTTGGCGATGCGCGGGGTGCGGGTGAGGACGTCGAGGACGCGGCGGAGGGTGGCCTTTGGCGGTCCATCGGGACGCGGCTCTTGCCGTCGAGCCCGATCTCGCTGACCAGAGGGTGCGGGCGATCAGCTGGGCGAAGGTGTCGGGGTCGAAGCCGGTGTGGCTGCGGACGAGTCCGGGATGGATGCCGACTCCCCAGATGATCCGCTCGTCGTGCCGCTGTACGGCTCGGGCGGCCTCGGTCAGAGAGCGGGTGGCAGCGAAGACGACGGCCTCTTATGTTCGCGCCGCCGGGTCCGCATGGGCGCTGGACGACCTGAGGGCCGCAGTTTCACCCTGCTCGCGGACGACGGAGGCACCTACCTCGCTATCGACGGAGGACCTCCGACCGGAGGTGCCCTCCTTGGAGGATGCCGCAGGCGGATAGGTGAACCCCGGGAGCCCTTGCACAGCACTAGGTCGTGTCCGGAAAGTCGGCGGCTCGTTGTTCCGTTCGTGGTGCGGCGACATGAACTGACGGATGAGTCGTGGGCGTTGATCGCTCCGTTGCTGGCCCCGGGCCGGATGGGCAGGCCTGTGCGGGACCGGCGTCAGGTGGTGAACGGGATTTTGTGGAAGCTGTCCACCGGTGCCGCCTGGCGTGACCTGCCCGAGCGATATGGACCATGGAAGACGGTCTACGAACGCTTCCGGCACTGGTCCGCCGACGGCACCTAGGACCGCCTCCTGGCCCACGTCCAGCAGCACTCCGACGCCGTCGGAACGGTCGACTGGTCGATCGCCTGCGTCGACTCGACGACCGTGCGGGCTCATCAGCACGCGGCGGGCGCCCGAAAAGGGGGCACTGGGAAGGTGAAGCCCTCGGCCCGTCCCGGGGCGGCCTGACCAGCAAGATCCACCTCGCCTGCGACGGGCAGGGCCGGCCCCTGGCGTTCACCCTGACCGGCGGAAACGTCAACGACTGCACTCAGTTCGACGCCGTCATGGACCGGATCAAGATTGCCCGGCCGGGGCCGGGCAGGCCCCGGACCCGGCCCGACCGCGTCGTCGCGGACAAGGGCTACTCGGCCCGCAAAATCCGGGCCTACCTCCGGCGCCGAGGGATCGCCTGCACGATCCCTGAACGGATCGATCAGATCAACGGACGCATCCGCCGCGGCGAAGCCCGCTGCCGCCTCGACAAGACCACCTACCGGCGCCGCAACGTCGTCGAACGCTGCTTCAGCCGGCTGAAGCAGAACCGGGCTGTCAACGGCCTCTTGCGGCGCCCCGCTGGCGGCCTTGAGACATCCCCGCAGGTGGACGGCATGATCGCCCCGCCTGCGGCCAGATAATCTCCCCGCCTTCGGTTGGTGTGGATCAGCTGAAGGGCTTCACTCCCTTTCCGGTGGTGGCCTCGGTCAGTCGGAATGAATCACCCTGAGTGACCACGACATGAGCGTGGTGCAGAAGGCGATCGACAGTCGCTGTGGCCAAGGTCTTGGGCATGATCTCGTCGAAGCCAGACGGGTGAAGGTTGCTCGAAACCGCAATCGAGCGTCGTTCATATGCGGCATCGACCAGCCGGTAGAAGCCCTCGGCGGCGTCCTCGGAGACGGGCAGGAGCCCGATGTCGTCCACGATGATCAAATCCGAGCGGATGATCCGCGCCAGGGCCCTGGCTATCGAGTCGTCCGCGCGGTGGCGGCGGACCAGCGAGCCGAGGTCCTCGATGGTGAACCAGGAGACGGCCAGGCCCGCCTCGACCGCGGTCTGCCCGAGGGCCTCGGTGAAGTGGCTCTTGCCCGTGCCGCTGGGTCCACAAATACAAAACGACTCCCGGCGGCCGACCCACTCCAGGGTCTTGAGGGCGTCCTGGGTAGCTCTGGGGATCGAGGACTCGGTCTCGCGCCAGTCGCCGAAGGTCTTGCCGGTGGGGAACCCGGCCCGCTTGCGGCGGGTGTGCAGGTTGGCGCGGTCGCGTCCGGCGGCTTCCTCGGCGAGAAGGACGCGGACGACCTCGGCCGGGTCCCAGCGCTGGGCTTTCGCGGTGGGGATGATGTCGGTCAGCGACCGGCGAATGTGCGGGAGTTTGAGCCGACGGGTCAGTTCGATGGCCTCGGCGAGCGGGTCGCCGTTGGTGTAGGGAACGGTGCGAAGAGGGGTGGCCATCAGGCGAGATCGCTTTCGTCGTACTCGGGAAGATCGGATGTGGCGGACAGGCCGAAGGTGGACCAGGCGCCGGTGCCGGGCTGCAGGGAGTGGTCCTCGCTGCGGCGATGCGGCTCGGCCTGCTCGTGGACGGCCTGGTAGTCGAGGATGGACAGCAGGTCCTTGTCGGCGAACCGGCCGGTGACCGCGGCGGTGCCGAGCGCGCGGTCGACTTCCGCCGCGGAATGGAGCTTTGCCAGGGCGACGGCCTCGGCCATCTTCGCCTTGATCCGGCGGACCCCGGCCGCGGCGGCTTCGATCAGCCAGGAGGCCGCCCCGGGGCCGAGGGCGAGGAACGCTGCTTCCTCCGCGCTGGTGGCCCGCGGGGTGCGGTCAGCGTTCTTGTCCTCGCGCGGCGGATAGTGGGCGTCGTCCAGGACCGGACTGCCGGGCTCGCCGCGGCGGTGGCGGGCGGCCTCGCGGGCTGAGCCGGTCTCGTCGACGGCGGTGATGATCAGTTCGTCGCCGTGGAAGCGGGCCCAGACCCGGGTGTCGATCAGCTCGTGCGGAACCGAGTAGCGGACCGCCTCGACGGAGATCGTCGAGTCCCAGCAGACCCGGCGGGTGGTGCCGAACGCCGCGGTGAACGGGCTCTTCGGCAGTGGATGCAGTCGGTGGACTTCCTCGGCGAGCCGCTCGACGGGTTTGCGTCGAGTCGTCTTGTGCATGCGGGAGTTGACCTCCTCGCAGAACTGCCGGCAGGCCGCTTCGAGGTCGCCGAAGCTCTTGTACTGCTCGCGCAGATTCACGTTTTTCGGCACGAGATCCGCCTTCGCGATCTTCACCGTGGATTCCGAGCCGCCCTTGGTCTCCGGGTCTGCGGGCAGGCAAGTGCGTATCGTCGTGCCGTAGTGCCTCGCGACCTCGACGATTTCCGGGTTGCGGACCGCGATCCCGGCGACGTGGTCGGTGGTGACCGTCTTCTCGTTGTCCGTGAGGACGTAGGCCGGGATGCCGCCGATCCGGCGGAACGTTGTGTCCAGACACGCGGTGATCGTCGGGAGTGTCTTGTCCCAGATCGGGATGACGACGCGGAAACGCGACCAGGCCAGCTATGCGCAGAACAGCGTCGTCTTGCGGCCGTTGATCACTGGTCCGTCGCCGAAATCGTATTGAATCCACAGCCCCGGCTCGGTCACCCACGGTCGATAGACCCGCCGCCGACCGGCCCTGAACTGGGCTTTTGCCTCGGCGACCGTGCGGCGGGTGGTGCGTTCCCCGCCGGTGAAGCCCATCGCGGTAATCCTCTTGTGGACCACGTCCGCGCGGATCTTGCCCTGCGACCGGACCACCAGTTCCTCGATCTTCGGCAGATAGTCGTCGATCTGCCGGGCCCGGTGCCGACGCTTGTCCGGCTGCTGGCCGGCCGCCCGCATCTTCACATATCGGGCCACCGTGTGGTGGTCGCACCCGGCCAGCTCGGCCGCGGCGCGGTAACTCCCCGTGAGACACCTCAGGCGCTCAACGTGTCAAGCGGCTGCGGCGAGTTCGGTGGGGAACGCGGTGTGTTCGTCGAACAGTGTGTGGTGCTGAAGGCAGTGGTAGAGCTGGCCAAGCATGCGGTTGAAGAGGTTCCGTTGGGCGGCGGCGTGCCAGTCTCCGTGCTCGTCCCGGCGGCGCCGGTAGTGCGCCTTGGCGCCCGGAGAGGCGGTGATCGCGGAGAACGCCCACAGGTAGCCGACGTGGTTGAGCCTGTCATTCTTCACCCACCGGCGGGTGATGCTCGACTTCTTGCCGGAGGCCCGGGTAATGGGCGAGGCCCCGGCGTACGCCTTCAGGCCGCGGGCGTCCGCGAAGCGGGCCTTGTCGTCTCCGACCTCGGCGAGCACCCGGGCGCCGAGCTGGATGCCGAGGCCAGGGAAGCTGAGGATGATCTCAGCGTCCGGGTGCTGAGGGAAACCTCTTCGACCGCCTCGGCGAGGTCGTCGGCAGCGGTGCAGGCGGCCTCCAACTGGACCAGGAGCGCGAGCATCTGCTTGCCCAGCGCGTCCTCGACCAGCGGCGGCTGGTGGGCGTATTCGTCGCGGAAGATGTCGCGAAGCCGCTCGGCTTCAGCCGCAATGCCTCGCTGTCGGCCGGCCCGCCTGAGTGCGGCCTCCAGCTGCGTGCGGGTCAACCGCGCGGCCCGAGTCGGCGTCGGGGCCGCCTTCAGGAGTTCCCGCGCCTCCGGTCGGCACAGACCGTTTCGCCAGGGCTCGAAGGCCGCCAGGGCAGCCGGGTAGTACTCCCGCAGCAGCGAGCGGAGCTGGTTGGACAGCTGCTGCCGGTTCCAGAGTGAGTCCTGCTGGGCACGGGCGAGGACGGCGACGGCCCTGCCGAGGTCGCTGTCGGCGGGCAGCGGCCGGTGGGCGTGCATGTCGGTGCGCAGGATGTTCGCGAGCACCAGGGCGTCGCCCGGGTCGGACTTCTTCCGCGAGACGGAGTGGCGGTCGCGGTAGCGGGCGGCAGCCATCGGGTTGATCGCGAACACCCGGCGCTTGCCGGTCCGCAGCACCGCCACGAGCAGGCCGCGGGAGGTCTCGATCGCGACCGGGATCGGGTCCTCCTCGCTGTCGCCGTACTCGACGAGCAGATCCAGCAGGATCTTGTAGCCCGCGGCGTCGTCGGTGATGTGCCGCTTGGCCAGTAACTGGCCGCTGTCGTCGACCAGGGCGACGTCGTGCGTGCGCTCAGCCCAGTCGATGCCGCAGTAGATCAAGATGTTCCTCCCCATGGTGCTGTTTATGCAGGTCACGAGCTCATGCGGAACCACGCAGCGACCTAATCCCAGGACTCAGCATGAGAGCCGGTCCGCCACCTCAGTAGCTGTTCGTGGCACCAGCTCACCCCACGGGCCTCGGTCTATGCAGGGAACTCAGACGGTTCGGGCTTCACAAGAGGTCACCGTGCGGCGGGCTCGCACCACCAACACCAACGAGTGATCAAGGTGTGGGTGTTGACGCTGGACGGCCCTGGACGCCGCCACTCTCCTCGAAGGGGCCATGTGGCCAGGTGTGGCTAAGGCGTGCGTCCAGTACCGACGAGCAGCAACACCCACACCGTGGTGGCAACCGGGGAGGTGCCGAGCGCGCACGATCTCACGGGAGGCTTCACGGACCCGGTCGTAAGTAGGCGTCCTCTCGGCACCCGCCAGGCTGCCACCACAAGAGCAGGGCCGCCTGCCGCTCTATGGGAAGGCATCCAGACCTGGATTGGGAAAGGCATGACGGACCCTACTGTTCGAACAGCCCGAGGGCCTCTGTACCGGTCCGGCCTGTCCTTACACGGGGATTAGGTCGTAAGCCTCCAGGATCTCCATGATCTCCTCGCTGTTCTTCACCCGCTCCAGCGTCGTCGAGCGGGATTACTCGGTGCGAGCGGGGAGAAAATCTGGCCGTACCCGGGGACCCCAGTCCGTACGTGGGGAAAACCGTGGCCATAAATTGCGCCGTAGATGGCCGCCAGAGTGGAGCCTACGAAGACCGCCGTCACCGGGCCCTGGGTGAGGTCGACTCGGGGCGCCCTGCCGGTGTTTCCACCAGTGGGTTTCCCCGTGCCGCCTCCCGAACCCGGCGTGCCCGTCTCCGGGCACCGGG